>CAZOOM010000023.1:0-30725 GCA_964581425.1 uncultured bacterium
GAGCGCAAAGCAGAAGATGCTCAGCTTTTTAAAGATCACAGTTTTCAAGAACTCTTGCATGTTTGGCCTGCGATGTCACTAAGGCAGATTCAAGAGATTCGAAAAGCTAATCCTAGCATTGATTTTCAAATGGATGATGCCGGTAAATTTCAAGTTGCGGTGAGCGTACGCGAAATCGTTCGCTTAGAAAAAATCAACGGAGAAAAACCCGGCATCCGTTTTGTTTATGATTTTATGGCAGGGCATTCGCATCCTGTGAATCTTCTTACGATCGATTTTTACGAAACCTATTTTGAAGTGCGACAACAAAAAACAGGAGATGACCTCACGCAATATCAAGCGAGTCATCCGCTCCAAAAAGTTATTTTCCATTCTGATGGCACCATGGAAATTATTTTGACGGAAGACGCAAGAAGTATTTTGCGAGATGTGGTTGAGCCGCGGATTTTTCAAGATGCGATTAAAACACCTTTTACTCTCCGCACCAAACCTTTGAATGGAAAAGGTTCTCGCCACGAACTTAGAATATTTAATCCCGATAACCGAGGCGGGATCCAAAGATCCCTTGGCCAAAGATCGGAAGTGCGAAAAGTTTCATCAGTCTTTACACCCACGCAAGAGAGCTTGGCGATGAATCTTGTTACTTTCATTCAACTAAGAATGCAGATGAGTGATCCTTTTAACACCAGACACATTGATGGTGTGGCATCGATTCAACTCCGTGAAATAGTGAATCAATTGCGGTTGGGGGGAGCTGATACGCTGTTTGCGCTTGCTTATCATCCTAAAGTCCTCAAAGCCATGCGTGAAAGGTGGCAGGGGCGCAGCCTGGATATTTCCCATACACCCGCCCTTCCTGGGATTGTTTCTGACATCCTAACTGATTTGTTCCGTCAAAATCATTTGACATGGGAAAATTTGATTGATGCCGAAGCGGCGCAGGAAATCACGCTGCATTTAATGCGAAATGGACCGAGCAAAAATCTTTTTCCCGAAGTCAATGCGCTCAAAATAAAAAAAATCGAAGGATTTGGGCCTTGGTTTAGGGGTAATTACAGGTACGAACAGGCGAAGCGAAATTTAGAAAGTCTTTTTACAAGAGTGAGATCTTCAATTAGTGAGTTGACAGATCCCCAAGAAATAAGTCAATTCGAGATTGTGGCACCATTTCCCCGCGGGCAAAAAATGATGACGGTCCATCAGTTTTTATTAGGAAATGGTTTGGTAACTGCTCATGAAGCTACGAACGGTTTCATGGACCTTCATGTATTTGTTTTAAATGGAATTATTCTTAGTCCGGATGAGATTAAATCAAAAGAAATGAAATTTGGAGATCTTCTCATCATGGCGCCCATGTCTTATCCGTACGAGAAACAAACCAGATCTCACGGAATGACGATTCAGAAGGCAGAAGATCCTGGGATTCAAGCTATGCGCAGGCTGGCTATGCGGCAGGAAGTTCGTTTGGAATCTGTGCTGGACCCAAATGTTTTGCAGGGATGGGAGGCTTTGAGAGCAGAGCTTGTCAAACGAGGTTTTTCCGGGGCGGATCTTGAGAAAGTTTTTAAATTATTTGATGTTGCACAAGCAAAGTGGAGAACTTCGATTTCAAAAGCAGAGAGTCCTGTGAATTTTCTATTTTCACGAAATACTACGAGTGATTATCCCGTTTTCATCTGGTGGTCTGGAAAAGATAAAGCCTTTCAGTGGAAAACCCTTGCGAGAGAAGCTCTTCCGGCTCTTAAAATCCGAAACTTTGATCTTTTAAAAGGAACCGGTCCAGAATTGCTCGCAGTGATTGAAAGCCCCTTATCTGCACCAGGTCTTGCTTCCCTAAAACTACTTCGTTTCGGCAGTGAGGGATTCAAACCGGTCTGGATTAAAACAGCACCAAGGAAGCTAGAAAACATTATTTTTGTGGAATTTCAGAATGGGTCACAGGCATGGAAACTTGAAAATGATCAACTTGTCACTAGGCGACTACAGGGAAGAACCACTATAGGCGCGTCCCTCTATGGAGAATTTAGCATTCAATTGAGTCTGGTGAACACCGAAAAAGATCAAACGCTGAGTGTTGCGGGGGCGTACCGGTCTGAAAACCATGGTGAGAAAGGCCACGATAACGGAAAAGTTTCTCCGGACGAATTAATGGCTCGTCGTGTGGCGTATGATTTGAGAACGCAGGGGATTCATGTAGAAGCCCACGGCACTCATGTTGAAATTGCTCCTGATTTTTCCAGAGGCGGCGGAGAAAATAACGGTGTCAATGGAAAAGCGCAAGCGGATCCAACGAAGAAAGTAAATGGCGACGCGCCTCGGACGGAGCTTCGAAGATCTGAGGTTTATAAATCTTTCTCTGGCCGTTTTGAAACCGTCAAACTTTCAACCGAGTCGGGCTCCTCATTTACCGTCACCGAACTTGGTGCGAATGTGATCCACGCTTTGCTAAATGGAAAGTCAACCCTTTGGCACAAGACCGGCGGTCAAAAACTTTGGGATGACGAAAACAAAGTTCCTATTTCCGGCGGCATGCCCTTCATGTTTCCCTGGTCCAGTCGCATCAAGGATGGGAAATTTATTACTTTTGATGGAAGAGAGATCGATCTTCACGTAGTTCACGAAAAACTTAAGGGGCTTATTCGATGGAATCCGGATGGCAAACTCGGTCCCAACGCGCTTCACGGAATTACGGACAAACTTCGCTGGAAAATCGTGGAGACCCAAGCCGAAGGTAATTATGCTCACGCCGTGCTGGAACTTGATACCAGGGATTACGAAATGGCAGAGGATGACCCTTCCAATCCGCAGCACCGCAAGGATCTTGCCGATCTTTTTGGCCGCGCAAAACTCCAACTCATTTATCATCTTCAGGGAAATAGGCTAAGTGGAGCACCCTCAATCACCAATCTTGAGAAAGATCACGACATTCTGGTAGCCTTTGGACCGCATCCCTTTTTCCTGCTTGAAAATCGGGATGATTGGGAGGTCTTGCTTCAGGCAGAGGAGCTCTGGGAAACAGATGAATCTGATCCAAGGTATGCTCAGGTTCCTGTTGCGCGTAGGAAAGTGCGGGAGTTCAAGGAGGGCTTCGATGATGTGAATCAATGGACCTCGCTTGCAGGCCACGGCTTTGAGCGCTCCTACACCAAGCGAAAATCTCCGTACACTTATTTTAGAAATCGAAAAACAAAAGAAGTGATCCGCGTATATCAATCCGCGCTTTACACTCACACCGTGCTTTGGGTCCCAGAGAATCCAGCTCTCAAAGATGTGGCAAGTGCTCAGCCGACCACCTCATCGGCAAACGCCTTGAATCGTGAAGACGGCGACCTGGTTCGGATTGCGCCAGGAAGAACAGTTCATCCGATTTGGTCGGTGACGCGCGAAATACTTCAAAAATATTATGTGATCACCAAGAGTGAAAGCAACTGGTTGTATTTTGATCGTTATGTTGGAGGAGAGTTACGCGGTCAGGATATGATTTTTATCAATAATAGAAATGCGATCATGGAGCTTTTAAATCAGAACGGAATTCATGCCATGTCCGGAGCAGAACCTCATTTGATTGCAATTGATCAAATCGATGATCAGGGAGCTGCCTTTACTCTCGATTTAGAGAAGGATGGTATTGTTCTGATACTTCAAAAAATCTTGGATGACAAAATGTTTCGCATGGAATTGCGTGATGAGTCAGATGTTACTGCACATTATGATGATGCAGCTTTTCTCGCTGAGCAGGAAAGGTTTGTACGGTTTACGACTCGGGCTTTGAGGTTTATGGCTCATTCTGATTTGGATCGAGGTTTTTGGAAGCGTGAGGCCAAAAATCGATTATCTGTCTTATCCAATGCTCAGCCTCAGAATCGTCCTTCTCTTATTCAAGAAAGGGAAATTCCAAAACTTCTTGATAATTTCTGGTGGCGGGGTTTGGGCCTGGATATTTGGAAAACGCGCGCATTTTCAGCCGTGGTTCCAATCCAAAATATTCTTAAACGGCGAAATGGCCGTATTTGGCAGCCAGTTGAGTTTGATCCCAATCATCGTTTCTGTCTTGTTGAAAGTCAGGATCGTCAATCCTTTGAAATCTATTATTCAGAAAATCAGGGCAATTTTCGTCGCCTCAATGACTCAAAACCTGGGGATCTTGTCATCATTCAAAAGTATGCTTCGGTGTTATTTGATTTAAGACGCTGGCTGACTACCAATCGTCAGACTGAGGTCTTGATCATTGATTTCCCTGAATCGAAAAATCGCAGCCCTTATGAAGATCATGGGAGAAAAAATTTGTTTCCCGACGGACGTGCGTACTGGGTTAGTTCTGATTTGCATTCAAAGATTGGAGTCATTGAAACTCATGACGTTCAGATTGTCGCAAATGAGTTCATGGAATTTGCTGGAGTTAATCAAGAGGCGATTACAAAATACTTACACTCTCATCGCTCGGAGCTGAGAGAGGATGATGAGCATGGATCAAAAGCAGAGGTTGGCTCTTCTCCAACTGATGGAAGAGGATTGCCGGCTGGTGTTACTGATGTGTATGAGAAGGGGATTGATTGGAGTGGTTCGGGTGTGACCACAGGGGATGAAAGCATTTCGCCGGATTCTGGTGAGCGGGATGAAGTTCGGTCTTCGGCTGCTGTAAGCGAAGTTTTTCCTTCAGGTTTGCATTTTGCAGTAGCTCCTGAAACGCGTGTTGTGATGAAATATTTTCGAGCAGGAATTGCTCCCATTCGCCTGGGAATTCATTGGATTCGTTCTTACGCTCAAAGTTTGAAAACAAGACTATCTGAATTGAGACCCGTTGAACTATCCGCGAATCTAACTTTCTCGGCCGCGTTTGCAGCGTTTCTAAATCATGCGCCGGCGTTGAAGCGTGTGATTGAGTCAAAATCTGCCCGCCAAGCTCCGGGCTTGGTGTTTGATATCTCTGATGAGCTGAATCTTGCAGAGGTGGGGGCTGTGCTTCCGTATCTCGCTTCTCATGCTTCATTTCAATATGTGATCGTTACGAGTCGTAATGAATCGGAAGTTCAAAAATTTATGAATGCTTTAGAAAAGCTTGCTGCGTCGAAGCTTGGATTAAAACTGAGTCAGATTCGGAATCTTAAAATAGAATCCGTGCACTCGGCCTCATTTAATTATGTGGTCAATCAACATTTGGATGAGTTTCAAGGTTCAGCCGCGGTTATCGGATCTAACCAAGAACAACTCGAAAATCTTCAAACCGGAAGCCGGCATCTCCTGCGTGTTCGAACTCCCAATGTTAGTCATGCGCCGGAAGTGATGGCCCTGGCTATGGTCCTGGATCGTTTGACGAAGCAGGCTCTGGAGGCTCTCTCTCGCGGAGTTCAGGAATCTTCCAACCTTATTCTCGCCAACCGTTTAGATGCTCTGATAAGTCAGATGCGTTCCGAAGTCCGTTTCCTTACCGCTGCTTAATTTCTCATCCTCGCTTTTAAGAGGAGGATGGACGGAATAGAGGTCTGTGTTATACTTCTATATATAGAAGGCGAGACATGAAACAGACAAAATTAATTTTAACAAAAATTTCCACGATTTTTTTACTCATTTCTGTTTTCTTTCTTTTAAATCATTGTGGACTGCTTGCCGCTTCACACTCGCCTAAATCTGAAAAGAAAATGAGCTGCCATGGCAATGCTCAGGAAAAATCAGGTAAAGAGTGTTCTCAGGATGACTGCTGTACCAAGCTAAAAGCTTTGATTAAAGAAACCTTGCGTATTGATATTCCTCAGATCAATAAAGTTTTTCTTTTTTCGAATTACACCTCTCTCGAGTCTCAACAGGTTTTGAAAAAGCAACCCTTTTGGCAGGATGTAAGTCCTCCGCATTTATCGTTTCAACAGATTTTTTACCTCGAAGCCTTTCCTTCTCACGCGCCTCCACGATAACTTTCTCGTCCGAGAAAGCTTTTTGGACGTATTTCTATTCATGGTAAACTGGCTCAGTTTGCCTTACTACGTCCCAGGCTTTTGAAACCTAAGTTCAAAAGAGAGGCGTTTCATGCATATTACGATTAAAAGATTTAAGTTGTGTAAGTCAGAGGGTTGCCTGAAAAATTGGCGATTGTATTTTCTTTTTCCCATTCTACTCCTGGCACTGACTTGGCCTGTTTTAGCTGCAGAGGCAGGTGATGTTTCCTCGGATGAGTTCTCCAAAAAAGTTTCTTGGAATGAACTCCTTAAGACAGCTCGCGAACGCAATCCGGATATCCGAGCTGCTCAAGCAGAACGGGAGGCTGCAAAAAAGAAAATCCCTCAATCCTGGGCGCTTTCGGATCCCATGGCCGGACTTGATGTGATGGGGGGAATGACGGAAACCCGAACCGGTCCTGAAAAAAATCGTTTTATGGTTTCCCAGTCCATTCCATTTCCTACCAAGCTTTATGAAAAATGGAAAAGTTCCAAAGAAGAAGCCAGAAAAGCTGAGGCTCTGTACCAAGCGGAAGTGCGATCGGTCTTGAGAGATGTCAAGCAAACCTATTTTGCGCTTTATGAAACTGAGGCTTCTCTTCAAGTGCTGGGAGAAATACAGGATGTTCTTAAAAAAGCAGAAGGCGTCGCTGAAGCAAAGTACGCCAATCAATCCGGATCTCAGCGCGATGCGGCCAAAGCTCAGGCGGAATTTTCCATGATGCTTGAAACCATTTATCGGCTTGAATCGGACCGTGTGACACTCAGTGCCTTTTTAAATGAACTATTAGACCGCAGTCCACTTTTAGAATTTGGTGCATTTGAAAAACCGCAGACACCTCAACTTACTCAGAATTTGTTGGAACTTTTTTCCCAAGCTGAAAAATTCAGACAAGAGATCCAGGCGGGGGAGTCGGAACTTGCAAAGTCACGTCATCAAAAACGACTGGCTTGGATGGAATATCTTCCAGATCTTGATGCCTCGTTTGTTTATACTCAAGTAGGAGGCGGAACCACGATGGAGGAAAATGACGGCAAGGACAGCTGGATGTTTCCCTTGAGATTTAATGTGCCGCTTTGGCAAAACCGGATCGTGCCTATGATCCAGCAGGCAGGAGCGGAAGTTCGTGTGGCTGAATCCAAACTTCAGGGGACAAAAAATAAAACCTTCTATGAAGTCAAGGAGGCTTACACCAAGTATCAGACAGGATCCAAAATTTCACTGCTTTATGAAACCGCAGTCATTCCTCAAGCCAAACTGGCGCTATCGTCTGACCAGGCTGGTTATGAAGCAGGGAAGGTCGATTTCTTGGAATTTTTGGACAGTCAGCGGGTCTATTTAAATGCTCAGCTCGGATATCTCAAGGTTTATACAGAAACATTACGAAGTTTTGCTGATCTTGAACGTGCGGTGGGTCGGGATCTTGAAAAGGAGCGCATATGAAAAAAATAATTCAGCATCCAGCTTCTTGGATTGCAGTTTTTGCAATGGTTGCATTTTTTTGGTTTTATCATGCCCATCCTGTGAATCAACAGCCCAGCACGAAATCGAGTGCTGAGCAAAAGGATGTTTACTATTGCCCCATGCATCCCACCTATCATTCGGATCGTCCCGGATCCTGTCCTATTTGTCACATGGATCTTGTGAAACTGGAAAATGATACCGCCCCCACGCAAGTTGAAACTGGGAGCGGGCCATTGGTCAAAAAAGAAATGACGCTTGAAGAAGCCATGAACATGAAGCCCGGAGAAATCTGTCTGCTCCACAAATGTAAACACGGGCAGTGCAAGATTGTGATGAATGCAGATATTTTAAAATCCGGAAAATGTCCGCATTGCAATGAAGACCTTGGAATTATGATCAAGGAAGCTATGCCGAATGGCTATACCTCAGTTAAATTAACTCCGGACAAAGAGCAATTGATTGGAATAAAAACGGAAATAGCTCAAAAGAGAAAACTTTCAAAAACTTTGCGTGCGGTAGGCACAGTGGCAAAAGATCCTGAGCTTTATCAGGCTCAGGCCGAATACTTGCAAGCACTTGAGGCTTATGAGAAAGCCAAGACCGGGGGTGTTCCGGATATCGAATCGCAATCAAAGCGTTTAGTCGAGTCGACCCGTATTCGTCTTGCAGCTTTAGGGCTTACGCCTGAACTGATTCAGGAAATTGAGTCCCGAAAAGAGCCGGACCGAAGTTTGCTTTATGCTCAACCCGGACTTCCCGTTTGGATTTACGCAAGAATTTATGAGTATGAGATTCCTTTTGTCCATATCGGACAGGAAGTTGAAATCCAGATAGCGGCAGCTGCGGTTGAAGCAGGATCCGAACAAGGAAAAGTGATGGCCATCGATCCTTCGGTTGATCCCATGACACGTACGACGCGTGTGAGGATTCGGATCGATAAACCCGTGACCTCTTTTCGTCCTGATATGTTCACTAATGTCTTGATTGCCGCTGATCTTGGGGAAGTGCTTTCGATTTCAAAAGAGGCGGTGATTGATACGGGGGCGCGACAAATTGTTTTTGTTAAATCATCGGAGGGGAAATTTGAGCCCCGCGTGATTCAAATCGGAGCAAAAACCGATGAAGATGTTGAAATTCGCTCGGGTTTAGTTGAGGGAGATCAGGTCGTGGTCAGTGGGAATTTCTTGATTGACTCAGAAAGTCGACTCAAGTCGGCTCTGCAGAATATTTCAGAGACACATCAGCACTCATAGTCAACAGTCCACGGTCCACAGACCACAGAAGGAGAAAAAAATGAGTTTTAAGTTTGAGAAATTAGAGGTTTGGAAAAGGTCAATAGATTTAAGCTTTCGAGTGCATGAGTTGACTCGTAAATTTCCAAAAGAAGAAATTTATATTTTGACTTCTCAAATCAAACGCGCAGCAGATTCCATAGCTCTCAATTTAGCTGAGGGTTCTACGGGACAGACCAATCCTGAATTCCGTCAGTTTTTAGGTTATGCCATCCGATCGGGTATTGAAGTGATCAGTTGCCTTTATCTTGGGCAAAAGAGAGGGTTGATTTCTGATTTTGAATTTAAAACGCTTTACGATGAAACCGAAACGATTGTTAAAATGATCCAAGGGTTGAGAAAGTCTCTGCAGTAACTGTGGACTATCGACCGTGAACTGTGGACTAAACTATGATTGAACGCATCATTGAATTTTCAGCTAAAAATAAACTTTTTATCATTTTGATGACCATTTTTGCATTGGTGGGTGCCATTTGGTCCATTCGAAATATTCCGCTTGATGCGATTCCGGATCTTTCCGATTCCCAGGTTATCATCTATTCAAAATGGGACCGCAGTCCGGATGTGATCGAGGATCAGGTGACGTATCCGATTGTGACTGCGATGTTAGGAGCTCCGAGGGTGAAAGCCATCCGAGGATTTTCGGATTTTGGTTTTTCCTATGTCTACGTCATTTTTGAAGATGGCACAGATATCTATTGGGCACGAAGCCGTACGCTTGAATATTTGAGCAAGATCACTCCGCGTCTTCCCGAAGGGGTGAGAACAGAACTCGGGCCTGATGCCACGGGTGTGGGCTGGGTGTTTCAGTATGCGCTTCAGGATTCATCAGGAAAACACAACCTACAGGAACTTCGATCTTTTCAGGATTGGAATTTACGTTATCACTTGCAAAGTGTGGAAGGCGTGGCAGAGGTTGCGTCGCTTGGCGGTTTTGTGAAGCAATATCAGATCACGCTCGATCCAAACAAACTTGCTGCTTACAACATTCCTCTCATGAAAGTGGTGGAGTCTATTCGCGATGGAAATCAGGAATCCGGCGGCAGGCTTTTGGAGTTTTCCGGCACAGAGTACATGGTGCGCGGCCGGGGATACGCCAAATCTATCAAGGATTTTGAAAATATTGTGGTGGGGAATGGACAGGGTGGAACTCCGATTTTAGTGAAAAATATTGGGAGTGTGTCGCTAGGTCCGGATTTGCGACGCGGGATTTCTGATCTTGATGGCAAAGGCGATACCGTGACTGGAACCGTGGTCATGCGTTTTGGTGAGAACGCGTTGAATGTGATCAAACGCGTTAAAGAGAAGATCAAAGAACTCGAGCCGGGACTTCCAGAAGGGGTCAAATTAGTGGTGGTTTACGACCGCTCCAATTTAATTCTCCGTGCGATTGAAACTTTGAAGCATCAGCTTACTGAAGAAATGATCATTGTTAGTTTTGTGATCCTGATTTTTCTTTGGCATATTCCTTCCGCAATTGTCCCGATTGTCACGATCCCGATTTCAGTGCTTCTCTCGTTTATTGCGCTTCACGCCATGAAACTCACGTCTAATATTATGTCGCTTGCAGGTATCGCCATTTCGATTGGAGTTCTTGTCGATGGTGCCATTGTTGAAGTTGAGAATGCCTACAAGCGTCTTGAGGAATGGAATACAGGAGGGAGAAAAGGAGATTTTCATGAGATCCGATTAAAGGCGTTAAAAGAAGTCGGCCCCACAGTTTTCTTTTCTTTGCTTGTGATTGCGGTCGCGTTTCTTCCTGTTTTTACGCTTGTGGATCAGGAGGGACGACTTTTTCGGCCGCTGGCTTGGTCCAAAAATTTGGCCATGGCCATTGCAGCAATTTTGGCCATCACGCTGGATCCCGCCATTCGTATGCTCTTTACACGCATGGATCCTTTTCATTTCAAGTGGAAAGGGCTTTCAAAAATCATGAATACGTTTCTGGTCGGGACTTATTATCCTGAAGAGAAACATCCGATCAGTAAACGCCTTTTTGCATTTTACGAACCTGTATGTCGCTGGGTGCTTCGAAATGGAAGGAAAACAATTATTGGCGCCCTCATTCTTTTATCGATCACTGTTCCAGTTTATTTTTCTTTAGGCTCGGAGTTCATGCCGCCGCTTTGGGAAGGAGATTTATTGTACATGCCGACGACTCTTCCCGGTATTGCCGTCACTCAAGCCCAGAAACTGCTGGAGACGCAGGATAAAATTTTGAAATCATTTCCTGAAGTTGAGAGAGTCTTTGGCAAGGCAGGACGCGTAGAAAGTTCGACAGATCCGGCGCCCTTTTCCATGATGGAAACCGTGGTGCTTTTGAAGCCCGAGACCGAGTGGCGCAAGATTTCGCGCTGGTATTCCTGGCTTCCGGATTTTGCTAAAGCACCTTTTCAGTGGATTTTTCCTGACCGGATTTCGCATGAAAAGCTTGTGTCAGAAATGGATAAAGCCCTTCAAATTCCTGGGCAAACCAATGCTTGGACACTGCCGATCAAAAACAGAATCGACATGCTGTCAACAGGTGTCCGTACGCCGGTGGGAATCAAGATTCTCGGGGCGGATCTTTCTGAAATCGAGAAAATCGGAACGCACTTGGAAATGATTCTGAAAAATGTAAAGGGGACGCGCAGCGTTTTCGCGGAACGCACGGCCGGAGGATATTTTCTAGATTTTGATCTTAAACGCGAAGAAATTGCTCGGTACGGACTTTCCATTCGGGATGTTCAGGGTGTGATCATGACAGCGATCGGTGGGGATTCGGTGACAGAGACCATTGAGGGGAGAGAGCGTTATTCGGTGAATGTGCGTTATCCCCGTGAACTTCGTGATGATCCTGAAAAATTAAAAAGGGTGCTTGTGCCGGCTATGGGAGGAGTTCAGGTGCCTCTAGCTCAGCTAGCGGATATTCAATTTCGAACCGGACCTGCCATGATCCGAAATGAAAATGGAATGCTGGCTGGATATGTCTTTGTAGACGTCTCAGGACGGGACATTGGAAGTTTTGTTGAAGATGCGAAGCGTACTGTGCGCAAGGAACTGGTGATTCCTGAAAAGTATTCTCTGATTTGGAGCGGTCAGTATGAAAACATGATTCGCGTCAAGAAGCGTTTGATGATGATTGTCCCACTGACGCTTCTCATCATTGCGCTGCTTTTACATTTCAATACGCGCTCTTGGACCAAAACGGGCATGATCTTTCTTGCAGTTCCTTTTTCTCTGATTGGTGCGATATGGCTGCTCTGGATTTTAAAATACAATGTTTCGATTGCCGTTTGGGTTGGCATGATTGCTTTGATGGGGCTTGACGCTGAAACTGGGGTTTTTATGCTGCTTTTCCTGGATCTTTCCTACGAAGATGCTAGGAAAAATGGACTTCTCAGAAATGAAAAAGAATTAGATGAAGCTATCATTCATGGTGCCGTTAAGAGAGTTCGGCCTAAAATGATGACTGTGATGGCTGCTTTTATGGGTCTTCTTCCCATCATGTGGTCGCATGGTGCAGGCGCGGATTTGATGAAACGTATTGCGGCACCGATGATTGGGGGGCTTGTCACTTCGTTTGCACTTGAACTCATTGTCTATCCGGTTCTTTATAAATTCTGGAAGCAGCGAACCGATTTGAAGGAGGTGTTAGTCATCAAATCTTAAATTCGAAATGAGAAATTCTAAAAAAATCAAAGGAGATAAAAATGAAAAAGATAGGATCGATTTTGCTAGTCTTGACATTGTGGTTGGGATCTGTTGCTTGGGCCGATACTGCGGCTGTCAAAGATGCCGGCAATAAGTATTGTCCTGTGGGTCTCGAGCAAGTGAGTGGCAAAGATTTTGTGGAATACGAAGGTGTGCGCTACGGACTTTGCTGCCCAATGTGCGCTAAGAAGTTCCTTGCTGATCCTGCAAATTATCTGGCTCAGCTGGCAGTTAAAGAAGGCCAGGATGCGCGCAATGCAGCTAAAGCACAAGGTGACATGGAAAAAGCTAAAACGATGTAACTTATTGCTGAATCATAAGTTCTGTTTGCTTTACAGGCCCCCGCTTTTGGGGGCCTGCTTTCCTTAGGCCCCTGTGCTATACTTCCTATAAGAGTCTGCACGTAACTTCTTACCCACCCGCAAGTTAACGAGGATGTGGAACGTGAAGCCGAAAGATAGTTATTCCATTGGTGTTGATCTGGGAGGCACTAAAATTTTAGCTGCTGTCCTGGACCCGAAATTTCGCATTCTTTCTGAACATAAAGCCCCAAGTGAGCCCAATCGCGGCGAGAAATTTTTTATCGGAAATATCAAATCCTGCATTCAAACCGCGATTAGAAAATCCAAAGTCTCTGTAAAAAAGCTTAGGGTCATTGGCGTGGGCTGTCCTGGAATGATTGATTTCTCACGTGGGATGGTCAAGCTATCGCCTAATATCAAATTTCTAAAAAAATATCCTTTGCGTGATGTCGTATCTCGAATTTTAAAACTTCCTGTGATCATTGAAAACGATGTCAATGCTGGACTTTATGGAGAATGGAAATTTGGTGCTGCTAAAGGTTACCGGGATGCTGCTGGAATTTTCCTGGGAACCGGAGTGGGCGGCGCATTTATTTTGGACGGACGGCTCTATCGCGGAGCCACAGGTGCTGCAGGGGAAATCGGTCACACCTTTCTTGGTGCACCGTCGCTATTAGATTCTTACGATAAAGCGTCTACGGTCGAAGGACTCTTGGGGCGGCTCAAAATTGCGTCTGAGGCGGGACTTTTGATCTTAAAGCAAAAAGCGCCTGAGCTTTTTAAAGAAGTGGAATATGACATTCGTAAAATCAAAAGCAAAGCATTACTTCATTCTATGACTCAAGGGGATGAAGCGATTCATCATCTCTTGCTACAAAAAGCAAAAATTCTGGGTTTAGCCATGGCCAATCTTGTGAATTTACTCAATCCAGAAATCATTGTACTAGGCGGCGGGATTATCGAAGCCATGGAACATTGTCTTTTGCCCGAGGCGCGTGAGGTTATGAAAAAATATGCTATGGGTCCGATTGTGAAATCAGTCAAGGTTTCAGCGGCCAAGTTAGGGGACGATGCCATAGTAATGGGAGCTGCCAGGTTGGCTATTGATGAGATTGAGTCGAAAGGGGGCGAGTAATGAGTACAACTGCGGGAGCGAAGCAAATCATTGCAGTCATTGATATTGGCGCAAGCGCGGTGCGCATGGTGATTGCTGAAGTTGGATCCAAGGGGGAAATTTCAACGCTCGAGAATCTTCAAAAGCCCATTAAGTTTGGGAAAGATGTTTTTACCACAGGGATTCTCAGCATGAGTACCATGCGCGAAGGGCTTTCCATTCTTAAAAATTTCAAATCGGTTTTAGATACTTATGGGGTTAAAAAAATCCATGCGATTGCCACGAGTGCGGTGCGCGAAGCTGCAAATCGTGAAAACTTTCTGGACCAAGTTTATGTTCGGACAGGAATTGAAATTGAAGTGATTGAAGGGCCTGAGCAAAATCGTCTTGAGTTGATTGCGGTTGAGTCGGCGCTGCAAGGGAAAGTGGAATTAGATAAGAAAAATTGTCTGATTCTGGAAGTCGGGTCCGGCAGCACAGAAATGATCCTGCTTAATCAGGGGCAAGTTGAAATTACGAGAACGCTCTCTCTGGGTTCCATCCGACTCCCGGAGCGCGCCATTGCGGGAAAAACGGATGCGGCGTCCATGCAGCGCATTCTGAAGAGAAACATTCATGAAATCACAGCTTTTGTGGCGCACGAGTACAGCATGGAAAATTTGGATACCTTTATTGCTTTGGGTGCTGATCTGCGTTTTGTGTGTCAGCAACTCACGGAAATGAAAGATGAAACCTATGTGATTTTGGAAAAGAAATCCTTTTCCGCATTTGTGACAAAAATTTCCAAAATGACTCCCGAGGAGATTGTGGCTCAGCACAATCTGCCCTATGCCCAGGCAGAATGTTTGGTCCCGTCGCTTTTGGTCTATCTCAACTTTTTAAATGAAACTAAGGCGGAAAATCTGATCGTGCCGATGACCAGTATCCGCGACGGGTTGTTGATTGAAATGGCGCAAATGTTGTCAGGGTACAAACGCACCGATGTGTCGCGCCAAGTGTTGAATTCCTGCCGGCATCTTGGCGAAAAATTCCGGTATGATAAGGCCCACGCCCAGCATGTGGCATCGCTTTCAGTGAAACTTTACGATCTTTTAAAGCAAGATCATGGTCTTGGGTCAAGGGAGCGTTTGCTGCTTGAAGTTTCAGGCATGCTTCACGATATCGGAACTTACATCTCACCCTCTTCTCATCATAAGCACTCCAGTTATCTTGTGGACGCCTCTGAGATTTTCGGGCTTCGCAAATCAGATAAAAATATTGTTTCCAATGTGGTTCGCTATCACCGCGGAGCCCCTCCCAAGTCGACTCATATTAATTACATGTCTCTTCCCAAGGATGAGCGATCGGTGGTGACAAAGCTGGCCGCTATTTTACGAGTGGCGGATTCTCTGGACCACGGACATCAGCAACGGATATCAAATTTTATTTTAGAGCGCCAGGAAGAGGCTTATCAGCTTTGGATTCCGGAAGAAACCGGAGATGTGACTTTAGAACGTGACAGCATTCAAGAAAAGGGGAATCTTTTTGTGGATGTTTTCGGGGCGCCTATTCATCTTAAACAGGGAACTCCTCCCGTGAAAAAGGAATCTGTCTAAATGAAACCGCCTCTCTTTGACCGTGAGCTTTCCTGGATTGAGTTCAACGGCCGTGTGCTTGCCGAGGCCATGGACGAAACGAACCCTGCGCTCGAGCGTTTAAAATTTCTGGGCATTGTCAGTTCCAATTTTGATGAATTTTTTATGGTCCGCGTGGCGAGTTTAAGCCCCCGCGATCCCATTTTGAAAGAGACCTATCTTCGAGCTTTCCAGCTTGCTGAAAAGCAGCAAAAATATTTCTCTGAGGTGCTGGTCCCTCAGCTTGAAAAAAGCGGAATTCGCAGAGTGGCCTCACAAGCCTTGCTCGATTCTCAGAGGGATTATCTGAAAAATCTTTTTCAGCGCGAAATCTATCCTCTATTAACACCGATTGCCATTCGGGATGATGTGCCGCTGCCTGCGATCCCTAATCTGAGCCTTTATCGCATGTTTGCCTTAGCAGAACCGGGTAAACCTCAGGAAAAAAAATACGCGATTATTGAAATTCCTAAAAAGTATTCTCGGATGATCACGCTTCCTTCGGAGCAATCTTACTCCTTTGTACTTTTAGAAGATGTGGTCGCACTTTTTGCGAGTGAGATCTTTCCAGGTTATGAAGTGGTTGAAAGCGCTCTCTTTCGAATTACGCGGGCAGCAGAGTTTACTCTAGATGAGGAAAAGGATGAGGATTTTGCCAAGCAAATGTCTGAAGCGCTTGCGATGCGCCAGCGTGGTGCCATTGTGCGTCTTGAATTTTTTGGAGCGGATAATCTGCTGAAACGGATCAAAGCAGAGCTTGAAATTCCTGACGCCAAGGTCATTCCTCAGGTGGCTTGGTTTGATCTTGCGCGTATCGCGCAGCTCAGTTATCAATCCATATTTCCCGAGTTGAAGCGGCCCAAGTGGGATCCGAAGCCGTGTTCGGAGATCGATGATGCAGAAAATATTTTCAAACTGCTTCAGGAAAAAGATCTCTTATTGATTCAGCCTTATGATTCTTTTGATGCTTTTTTAAAATTTCTAGCCGCTGCGGTGCGTGATCCTGATGTGCTCGCTATCAAACAAACTCTTTATCGTGTAGGAGAGTCATCCCGCGTAATTCATCTGCTTGAAGAAGCGGCTGAAAGTGGAAAACAAGTGACGGCGCTTTTGGAACTCAAGGCGCGTTTTGATGAAGAAAGAAATATCGAGGGCTCCGAAAGACTGCTCCGCGCTGGGGCCACTGTTCTCTATGGTGTTACAGGTCTAAAAACACATGCGAAAATTACACTCGTGGTCCGACGTGAACCTGAAGGAATCCGACGCTACATTCATCTTTCCACCGGCAATTATAATGAAAAAACAGCTCAGCTTTACTCCGACTTTAGTTTTTTCAGCGCTAAACCGGAATTAGGCCAGGATGCGAGCGCATTTTTTAATTTGATTACAGGCTACTCCCAGCCCGTGGGGTTTCAGCGGTTTGAGATTGCACCTTTTAATTTGCGTCAGAAGGTCATTCAGCTCATTACACGTGAAGCCATGCGAAGCACTAAAGAAGAGCCTGGTTTGATCATGGCCAAAATGAATTCTTTGGTCGATCCTGATGTGATTGATGCTTTGTGCAAGGCATCTCAGAAGGGCGTTAAGATCCGGCTCAATGTACGGGGAGTTTGCTGTCTCAAACCCGGAGTCAAAGGGTTAAGCGAAAATATTGAGGTGGTGAGTATTGTGGACATGTTTCTTGAGCATGCTCGCGTTTTTTATTTTTCGAATGGAGGAAATGAAGAACTTTATCTCTCAAGTGCGGACTGGATGCCGCGAAATTTTGACCGGCGCATGGAAATCATGTGGCCTCTTCAGGATGAGAAAGTCCGGAAAAGTGTTTTGGAGATTTTGAAAATGTATTTTAAGGATAATCAAAAAGCCTGGGTTCTCCAAGCCGACGGAACTTATCAGAAAAAAGATCCGGGGAGTGAAAAGAAGTTTAGAGTTCAGGAGCAGCTGTGCCGCCGCTCGGCGGAGCAGGGTCAGGGATCTGCCGAGATTAAAGAAATCAAACCGCAAAAACCCAAATTAGATATCCGGACAGCACCAAAGAATTCTACATCCTAGCCGATCCTTATTATAGTTAAACCCCGAATAATTCTTCACCGTGTAACAAGAAAGAATAAAAATGCATATCTTCTATCCTAAGATCTTAACGACGTTATCCAATTATTCCGGTAAACAATTCAGGGACGATCTTGTGGCTGGAATTATTGTGGGGATTGTGGCGGTCCCTCTTGCCATTGCTTTTGCGATTGCTTCCGGAGTTTCTCCGGATCGGGGACTTATCACGGCTGTGGTTGCGGGATTTTTAATATCTGCACTTGGAGGAAGCCGCGTGCAGATCGGCGGTCCCACGGGTGCTTTTGTGGTGATTGTGTATGCGATTATTCAGAAACACGGACTTGTGGGTTTACAGGTTGCGACTTTGATGGCCGGAGTCATTTTGATTGGACTGGGCATTGCCAAACTTGGGGGCATGGTCAAGATGATGCCCTATCCACTGACCGTGGGTTTCACAAGCGGGATTGCAGTTTTGATTTTTTCTTCACAGGTAAAAGATTTCCTCGGCCTTGAAATGGGAAACGTTCCTCCTGGATTTCTGGAAAAGTGGGCGGCATTTGCTCATCATTTTCACGCCATCAACTTTGCGGCTTCGGGTTTGGCTTTGCTTTCTTCTTTTTGTGTAATTTTTTTTCGACGGCTTTCCAAGGCAATTCCTGGAACTTTGATTGCTATTATTCTCTGCACGCTTATGACGAAATTTTTTCATCTTCCTGTGGAGACCATTGGATCACGTTTTGGAGAAATCCCAAATCATTTACCGCCGCTGGAAGTCCCTCACATGAATCTTGGCATGATCCAGGATTTAATTCCATCGGCCATGGTGATTGCGATTTTGGCTGCGGTGGAATCCCTTCTTTCTGCGGTGATTACGGACGGTATGATCGGCGGCAGGCATCGATCGAATACGGAGCTTGTGGCTCAAGGAATTGCCAATATCGTGACTCCTTTATTCGGTGGAATTCCTGCTACAGGCGCGATTGCCCGAACCACTACAAATATTCAAAACGGCGGACGAACTCCAGTAGCAGGAATTATTCACGCCCTCACGCTTTTACTCATTATGCTTTGCTTTGGAAAATGGGTATCGGAAATTCCTCTGGCTTGCTTGGCAGGCATTCTTGTGGTCGTGGCTTATCACATGAGCGAGTGGCGTTCTTTTCGGGCCATGCTGAGAAGCCCGCGAAGCGATGTCATGGTTCTTGTGACGACTTTTGCTTTGACTCTTCTAGCCGATCTTACGGTCGCGATTGAGGTGGGGATGGTGCTATCCGCATTTCTGTTCATGCACCGGATGGCCACGATTTCCCAAGTGGACAAAATTTCACGGGATCTTCTGGAAGAAAATAATGGGGAGGATTTATCCACGCCCATCGCAGCAGTGGTCCCTCACGGAGTCGAGGTTTATCAAATTAATGGGTCGTTATTTTTTGGAGCTGCTTACAAATTCATGGAAGCTATGCGCCAAGTGAGCAGTAATCCCAAGGTTCGGATTATCCGCATGCGCAATGTGCTTACCATGGATGCCACTGGACTTCAGGCCATTCGTGAGGGGTTTAAACAATCACAAAAATCGAGGGTTGCTTTTTTAATTGAAGGCATTCACGCACAGCCCCTGATGGCATTTGAGCGTGCTGGATTGGTGGACCTCATCGGACGGGATCAGTTTTTTGGAAGCTTTGAAGAGTCTTTGGATCGTGCCAAACAAATCATTGCAGAGGCGCAGCTTCATAAGAAAAAATAAACCGAGATCAGTTTTTTCTTAGCCAGCGAGGCTTTTCAAATAAAGAATTGATTTCAGACGCATCTCCCAGTCCGAGCTTTGCGGGGATTTTGAATGCGCTGAAAAATAGCTCAAGACTTGAGACATTTTGAGTGTGAGTGCGGACTTCCTTGAATCTTCTTGAGAGAATTCCAAAAGACAAAGCGCGAAAAATTCCAGATATGAGAAAAACAGCAAGAATCGAAGATCCGAAGAGTTTAGGCGCATGCTCCGCGATGAGTCCGCTAAGGGCTGCTCCAAAAAAAATTGCGATTCCGTTCAAAAGATAGAAATAGCTGAGACAGCGCGTGCGCTTTGCCGGACTCACGGCATCGTAAATAAAATTCACTGTGCAGAGATTAAAGCCTGCCCAAATAAATCCAGAAACCATCTCAATCACCGTTAGATAGAAAAAATTTTTTGAGACCATCCACAAAATCGGGATGATGGGGATGAGTTTTCCGGTAGTTTTTAGAATTTTGACATTCCCAACTTTGTCCGCCCAATGCCCCCAAAAAGGAAATCCAATCAGCATGGTCACAATTAAAAGACTTTCCATGACAAGGTACTGCAAGTAGGAAAACCGGAGTTCCTTCAGGATGTAAACGCTGAAAAAAGGAGCCGCAAGGTTGGTTGCAAAAACAATTCCGGAGACAAAGAAGGTGAACATGACAAAATTGCTTTGCCGAAATCTTTGGATAAATTTCCAAAAAGTAAAATCTTCTGCAGGGATATGGGGTACTTCAATGGGTTCCATTTTCGACATGAGATGCGAAGAAGCAAAACGTGCAGCTCCGGCTGCGCCAAACACAATCAAAAAGCCCGCGGCTGGAGACCAGTGTCTGAATAAAAAAAGAATGAAGCCTGCTATGGCAACGCTTGCAATGGTAGCAAATCCGCAAACTTGAGACCGCCATCCGAAATATTTCCCGCGTTCCTCTTGCGGCAAGTAATGACTCATGAGAGAGGCCCATACGGTTTGAATGATATTTGCCAGAATACGAAAAAAAGTGATTAGCAAAATCAGGATGCCCACGCGATCGGGAATCCCAGTGAGTACAGGCAATAAACAAATGGGAAGAATCAGAGCAGCCTGGACAGCAGAGGATACGACCAGAAACCTGAGGTGACTGCCCAAAAGCTGAGTAAACTCCACAGCAAAAAGCTGTGTCACGGCACCGAGAAGATTAGGGATGGCTACCAAAAGTCCGATCTGTGTGGGCCGAGCACCTAAAAGCAGTCCGAGCGGGATGAGGTAATAGTCAATAATGGCTTGCATGAACGAGGCCACCATGCCTTCTTTCCAAGAGACATCAAGGCTTTTGCGGTAAGGAAATTCAGCGTCGGTTGAAGGATTTATCATGGAACGCTACGATTGCAAACGTGCGCGGCACATTTTTAGGAAGTGTTTAAAAATTCGTCGCTGAATTTTATCCTTGGGTTGTCTTTCGGGATGCCACTGAACGGCGATCGTGCGCTTGAGGCCTTGAATAGCTTCCGGAATTCCATCTTCAGAAAAAGCAGATACCGTGATCCACTTACCAGGTGTTTTCACCGCTTGATGATGCTCACTGTGGACCCAGCAGGATTCTGTTCTCAGAATTTTTCGGATGTCGGAACCAGGAAATAATTTAACACGGTGCAGGGAATGTCGCTTGGATCGATGACTCTTTACTTTAGGCACTTCACTTTGAATATCCTGATAAAGCGTTCCTCCTTGGATGACATTCAGAAATTGCATTCCGTAACAGATAGCGAGCACAGGAATTTTTTTCTTTTGCGCGGCTTGAAAAAGAAGTTTTTCAAAATAAATGCGGCCGCGGTACATGGGATCCACTTTGGTGGAGGCTTTTTCTCCGTAAAAAGACGGAGGGATATCCGCTCCTCCGGTAATGACAAGGCCGTCAATGAAATGAACCAGCTTGGAAACTTCACGGCGAAAAGGAATGATAGGGAGGAGTACAGGCGTTCCTCCTGCTCGCAAAATCGATCGCACATAACGGTAATCACAGCGGAGATCAAACTCAGCATAGAAAGGTTTGAGTTTATTGACTTCGCAAGTAATCCCAATTACAGGACGCCGAATGGAAGAAGGTTTGATTCTTTTTTTCATTTTGAGATCACCATTTAGATTCGCGTTTACCCAGCCAAGTGCGTTCAATCGACGGGAGTTTGATACCGAGCCTTCCAGCAAAAGTGGCAAAAGTATTCCCATCAAGGAGTTCTTCGATCGCAGGTGCATATTTTTTTGCGAATTGAATTTGCCAAGTTGGATGATGACGACGCTGACACTTTAAAGCGGCTTTTCGAATCAGTTCGGCTTGATTCACATTTTTCTTCAGATACTTAAAAATTTTGATGATATCCTCGGGAATGTCTAACTCCCGGAGCTCTTCTTCGTATTTACGAAAAAAAAGATCTACATATTTAGGGACATTCATCCAGTGATTGGCCCAGCTCAACTTGGCGTTGACTCCAAAGTGAATGGCTTGATGGCGTGACTCAAGGTAATTTGCGTGGGTGGATTGATTCAGGGCCGGCCGTCTTTTCATCCAGCGGCGTGTGATGGCAAAGCAGACGCACAGACACGCAATTAAATACTCCGGAAGGGAGCTGTCGAGAATTCTGATTTCAAGCGTAGGTGGTTTTTTGGAGTTGCCTTTGTTGAAATTGATTTCTCGGAAATGATCTTTAAAGAGCCGTCCCCGTTTTGTGATTTTAAAATATTTTTTTGTGCCAAGAAAAAGCCTGTTGGAGTTTTTATCCGTAATTTTTTCACGCCAGACGGGTGAATTTCCGGAAAGGACCATTAAAAAGGGGAGGTGATCGTGCAGGCATTTTGCCAAGCTTTTTGCTTGATCATATTCAATCCCATTTTTCCCGAGTCCAATATGCACATGGCTTCCTGCGAAGCGGTCAATCCATCCTCCCACAGGGAAGATCGTGAGTTCATGGGTTTCGCCGTTTGTCTCGCGAAATTGGGTGTATTTACGGAGACTGTTTTTGAGTAAAAAAAGAGCCTCGCGGAGATTGCGGAAGGGTTTACTGTTAAATTCCGATCCGATCGAATCATCACGCGTGAATCGTTCGCCTTTTTCTACGACCGATCGCTTAGGAAAATGAAGCTCGCGGCTGATCCGATTTTCACGGATATCAATTGAATATGTTTCGAGTTCAACGCCCAAAGTGGGCGATGATTTTTTTTTCGATTTGCGACGTTCTTTGACCTTCATTCGTATCTCCGTAGCGATAGGGTGGAATCATAGCAAAACAGACCAAAAACGCAATTTCTTGTTAATCCCAGCTTCCTTGATTGAAATTCACTCATGATGCCGATATAATTTCACACTCTATGTCAGATCAAACAGCCCTCATCCCCCTGGTGCAGCGTTATTGCGAGCACGACCCTGCGTCTGCTGCTAAACATTTGCAATCCCTAGATGAAGATCGAGCCGCTGAAGTTTTGATGGCGCTTCCACCGTCAGTGGCCGCAAAGATGGTGCAGTATTTTACCGATCCGTTTGCCGCCGGGGTGGTCCAAAAGCTTTCTGCCGAGCATCTGAAAGATGTGGCTGATCATTTGGACTCCCAAGAAGCAGCAGGGCTCTTTCTCTGCCTTCCTCGAGAAAATCGGCCGATTCTTCTTGAGTATCTTTCTGAAAAGAAACGACGAGAAATCCGTGAGATTCTGACTTATCCGGAAAACAGCGCGGGACGCATCATGTCCACGGATTTTTTAGCTTATCATTCGGATTTGCAAGTCAAAGATGTGGTACATAAGATTCGCCAGGCCATGCAGCGTGGAACCAAGGCCTCGTATGTTTACGTTGTAGATAGTCAGACCCATTTACTGGGTGTTCTCAATATGCGTGATCTGGTGATTGCAGAAGACCATGTGACTTTGGGTTCCATTGTTCGCCCCAATCTTTTTACCATCAATTGTTTTATGGACCGGGAACAAGTGGCGCAGGAACTTTCCAACCGCCATTTTTTTGCTGCGCCTGTGGTGGATGGAGAAAACCGGCTCCTGGGGGTTGTGCGTGCCGAACAACTTTTGGAAGACGTTCAGGAGGAAGCTACAGAAGATCTTCAGAAAATGTTCGGTGCCAGCGGTGATGAACGCGCTTTTTCCCCGATTCGATTTTCTTTAAAAACGCGTCTGCCTTGGCTTAATATTAATTTAGCAACCGCTTTTTTAGCAGGCTCTGTGGTGGCGGTGTTTCAGGATTTTATCGGAAGATTTCCAGTGCTTGCTATTTACCTTCCTGTAATTGCAGGTCAGGGCGGAAATGCAGGCGCGCAATCGCTGGCTGTGGTGATGCGCGGTATTGTGATGCGTGAAATTTCCTCCCGCAAAGTCATGAAACTTCTCATGAAAGAAATCTGGATTGGTATCGTCAATGGGTTCTGTATCGGATTAATCACCGCACTGGCAGCCTGGATTTGGCAGGGCAATCCTTTTCTCGGGCTCGTGGTGGGCTTGGGAATGTTTGTGAATCTTGTGATAGCCGGATTTTCTGGAGCCGCGATTCCCATTACCATGAAAGCCATTGGGCTCGATCCTGCTCAGTGTTCGAACATTATTTTGACAACGATCACTGATGTGATGGGATTTTTAGCATTTTTAGGGTTTGCGTACTGTTTTCAAAATCATTTGGGGTAAATCATGAGCGAGACGTGGGTTTGGATTTTATTTAATGCATTTATTGTCATTCTGCTTTATCTGGATCTTGTCGTGTTCCATAAAAAAGATCATGAGATTCCTGTTAAGGAAGCGTTAATTTGGAGCGTGATTTGGATTGTCATTGCCCTTCTTTTTAATTGGGGAGTTTATTTGGTTTCGGGACGGACGCATGCACTGAATTTTTTTACCGGATATGTGCTCGAGCGTTCTCTTAGTATGGACAATCTTTTCGTTTTTCTTTTGATCTTCAATTACTTCAAAGTGCCAGCAAAATATCATCACAAGATTCTTTTTTGGGGCATCCTGGGAGCCGTCGTGACACGTGCGGCATTTATTTTTGCAGGGGTGGCCCTGATTGAGCGCTTTCACTGGGTGCTTTACATCATGGGTGCTATTTTAGTTTGGTCTGGTTTTAAGCTTTTTGGCGGTAAAGATGAAGAGATGGAGCCTGAGAAAAATCCTGTGCTTAAACTCGCGCGCAAAATTTTCAGGGTCATTCCAAGCTATGACAGTGGAAAGTTTTTTGTGAAAGAAAATAAAATACTTTATGCCACCGGGCTCTTTATTGTGCTGGTTGTGATTGAGTCTACGGACGTTGTTTTTGCCGTTGATTCTATCCCGGCAATTCTTGCCATTACCCGGGATCCTTTTATTGTTTATAGCTCCAATATTTTTGCCATTTTGGGACTTCGTGCACTTTATTTTGCGCTTGCCGGCTTGATGCGTATTTTTTATTACCTCAACTACGGGCTTGGCGTTATTTTGATTTTTATCGGAGCCAAAATGCTGCTTGAAAGCAAAATCCATATTTCTACTGGCGTGACCCTGATCTTCCTCATTACAGTGTTAACAGTTTCGATTTTAGCTTCCATGCTTTTCCCGAAAAAAGAATCCCATCCTGAAACCTGATTCGGAAATAGGTGTCATGAGTTCACCGTGTGTGATCCTCTGGTTTCGGAGCGATTTGCGTCTTCATGATAATCCCGCTTTGCTCGCAGCCCTTGATACCGGTCTTTCTGTTATCCCGGTTTTTATTGCATCCAAAGAAGAGAGCGGAGAGCTGCATTCCGGTGCTGCAAGTCGTGTCTGGCTCCATCATTCTTTAAAATCTCTGGATCGTTCTCTATTAATGAAGAAATCAAAATTAGTTTTAAGGACTGGTGCTGCTTTGTCAGAGTTGAAGCAGCTTATCCGTGAAACGGGTGCGACTCATCTTTTTTGGAATCGACGTTATGAGCCGGAGATTATGGAGCGTGACAAGGCACTTAAAGAAGATCTTCGGCAGTCGGGAATAGTGGTGGAATCGTTCAATTCAGCACTTCTTTTTGAACCATGGAAAGTGCTTCGGGATCAAGGCGGGCCTTATCAAGTATTTACAGCGTATTGGAACAAATGTCTAACACTTCCCGAGCCTGAAAAAGCAAAGCCAGCTCCGAAATTGATGAAGTCCCTAGATTCTTTTCCTTCATCAGAGAAGCTTGAAGATTTAAAGCTTTTACCAAAGCTTTCGTGGGATAAAGAGTTTTATCGAATTTGGAAACCAGGTGAAAGCGGAGCTCAGGATGCGCTGAAGTTTTTTCTTAAAGAGGTGTTGGTCAATTATAAATCAGGTAGAGATATCCCAAGCGATCGAGGGACGTCACGCCTTTCGCCTCATCTTCATTTTGGAGAAATCAGCATTCGCGAGGTTTGGCATGCGATTAAGAAAATAGCTGCGGAAAAACGAGTTGCAGGTCTTCTTTCGCAGGCTGAATGTTATTTGCGCGAGCTTGGATGGCGTGAGTTTGCGCATCACCTTCTATATCATTTTCCAAAGACCGTTAAAGCTCCTTTACGAAAGGAATTTCAAGCATTTTCTTGGATACGTGATAAAAAACTATTTAAAAGTTGGTCGCAGGGGAAAACTGGATATCCTATGATTGATGCAGGCATGCGTGAACTTTGGAGAACCGGATGGATGCATAACCGGGTTCGCATGATTGTTGCTTCCTTTCTGGTAAAGGATCTTTTGATTTCTTGGAAAGAAGGGGAGCGCTGGTTTTGGGATACGCTCGTGGATGCTGACCTAGCGAACAACACTTTTGGATGGCAGTGGAGTGCTGGATGCGGTGCTGATGCTGCTCCTTTTTTTCGAATTTTCAATCCGGTTTCACAAGGGACACGGTTTGACCCAAAAGGAAGCTACGTTAGAAAGTGGGTTCCTGAGATCGCAAAATTGCCCGATGAGTGGATTCATCAACCTTGGTTGGCGCCGGCAGATCTTCTCAAAAAATGCGGAATTGAACTTGATAAAAATTATCCGCTTCCAGTCATTGATCACTCTTTTGCGCGAAAACGCGCACTTTTATCCCATCAGAAAATTAAAAATCCTCAAAGCTAAGACTTCAGATTTCCTATTTTAAAATCCGCACGAAAAAACTTTGGTTTTTTGTAAATTTTTTATTGGCGTGGCATTTTTTTCATGTAAAATATTCTCAACGTAGAAAGGTCTCATGGATCCTGTTTTTCTCTCCCGCATTCAGTTTGCCATTACCATTGCTTTTCATTACATCTACCCGCCGATCAGTATTGGCCTTGGATTGATCCTAGTCATGATGGAAGGCGCTTATTTAAAAACGCGAAATCCCCTTTTTGAACAGATGACCAAATTTTGGATCAAAATTTTTGGGCTGACTTTTTCCATCGGAGTGGCTACTGGCATTGTGATGGAGTTTCAATTCGGAACCAATTGGGCTCCTTATTCCCGATATGTGGGGGATGTGTTTGGAAGCGCGCTTGCCGCTGAAGGGGTCTTTGCCTTCTTTTTAGAATCAGGATTTCTTGCGCTTCTTCTTTTTGGCTGGAACCGTGTGGGACCTAAAACTCATTTTTTTGCTACCTGCATGGTTTCCCTAGGGTCGATGTTCAGTGCGATCTGGATTGTGGTTGCTAATTCATGGATGCAAACGCCTGCAGGATTTCATATTGTAGGGGCTGGGTCCTCGGCGCGGGCCGAGATCACCGATTTTTGGCAGCTTGTGTTTAACCCATCTTCCATGGATCGCTTGTCTCATGTGCTCATGGGTGCATGGCAATCGGCAGCCTGGTTTGTGCTTAGCGTGAGCGCCTATTATCTTCTTAAGAAAAAACATGAGGATTTTGCAAAGGCATCGCTCAAAATTGCTTTAGGTCTTGCCTTGGTCGCTTCTCTCGGGCAACTCGTGACAGGGCACTCGAGTGCGGTGATGGTGAGTAAATATCAGCCAGCAAAGCTTGCAGCATTTGAAGGGCATTTTGAAGCAGAGGCTCCAGGCAAGCTTCATTTATGGGGCTGGGTGAATGAAAAAGAAGGCTGTTTGCAGGCTGGATTTGGAATCCCCGGGCTTCTCAGTTATCTTGTAACTAATGATTTCAATAAGCCGATCAAAGGTCTCAACGCTTTTCCGCGCGAGGAATGGCCGCCGCTGCAAATTACTTTTCAAACTTATCATCTCATGATTTTAATCGGAATGATTCTTATTGGAATGAGCATTCTTGGTGTCATCCTTGCGCTGACAAAAAAAATATTCCAAACAACTTGGTATCTCAAATTACTAGTACCCGCAGTCTTACTGCCTCAAATTGCGAACCAGGTAGGGTGGACAGCTGCCGAAGTGGGGCGTCAGCCTTGGATTGTCTACGGCCTTCTCAAAACCGCGGATGGGGTTTCCCGGAATGTGCCTAAAGAGCATATCCTAATCTCACTGATTATGTTCACTCTGATTTATATTTTACTTTTTGTTTTGTTTATTTATCTTTTAGATCAAAAGATTCAAAAAGGGCCGGTCGAGGATCCTCATCCAGACGTGGCTCATCGAGCATAAAAATCCCAAATGACAAATCCCAAAATCCAAATGGTTCGACAAGCTCACCATCCTGAGCAAAGTCGAAGGACAAATTACAATTTTCAATTCCAAAATTTCAAACTGAATTTCTTGGAATTTGGTGCTTGGGTTTTGGAATTTAAAGATGGAGTTTGATTTAACTTTATGGATTTAAACACAGCTTGGTTTTTACTGGTCGGGATCTTATTCACAGGGTATGCCATTTTAGATGGTTTTGATCTTGGAGTGGGTGCGCTTCATCTTTTTTCCCGGGGAGACAAAGATCGTCGGATTCTGCTGAATGCAATTGGACCTGTTTGGGATGGAAACGAAGTCTGGCTTGTGACTGGCGGCGGCGCACTCTTTGCTGCTTTTCCCATGGTTTATGCCACGGTCTTCTCCGGCTTTTATCTTGCCATGATTCTTCTTTTGTTTGCCCTCATTTTTCGAGCGGTTGCAATTGAGTTTCGAAGTAAACAGACCATGGGGTGGTGGCGAAAAATGTGGGACGTCAGTTTCAGCGTTTCAAGTATTGTGGCTAGCCTTGTGATTGGTGTTGCGCTTGGAAATTTGGCCTGGGGGATTCCCTTGGATCAGGACGGCGAATATTTAGGCGGATTTCTTTCACTTTTTCATCCCTACAGCCTGCTGATTGGAATTTTAACTGTCGCGCTTTTCATGATGCATGGATCGATCTACCTGGTGATGAAAACAGATGGCGAACTTCACGAGCGTGTTCGCGGCTGGGTTAAAAATTCCATGGTGTTTTTTATCGTGACCTATGGTGTGACCACGCTTGCAACGCTCCTTTATGTTCCCAATATGCATGATGCGATTCAGAAACATCCCATGTTCTTTGTGATTCCTCTTCTAAGTCTTCTTGCAATTGCAAACGTTCCTCGTGAGATTCACAGGGAGCATGATTTTGCAGCCTTTGTTTCTTCTTGTTGTGCCGTGGTCTTTCTTCTTGCCACATTTGGTCTTGAGATGTACCCTAACCTGGTATTTTCAAGGCCCTATCCTGAATTCAGTTTGACGATTTACAATGCGGCCTCATCTCAGAAAACACTCGGGATTATGCTGGTTATCGCGCTTCTCGGGATGCCGCTTGTGATTGCCTACACGCTGAGTATCTACTGGGTCTTTCGCGGAAAAGTTAAGCTCGATTCCGCAAGCTACTAATTTATTCAGGAACAGTTCCTTAAAAAGCACTGTTTCTGTCGAATCTACCTTATGAGGATTTTATGAAGAAAACTGCATTTTGGAGTTTGATTTTTTTGGTTTGTCTTTCAACGAATACTTGGGCCGCAGATTTTCAGTTGGATAAAGATCACACGTTTGTGACTTTTAAAATCCATCACTTATTTTCCTGGACCCAGGGACAGTTTGATGATTTTGCCGGTGATTTTTCGTATGAACCAGGAAAACCTGAAACTTGGAAAGCTTCAGCAAAAATTCAAATCGCAAGTATTAACACACGAAACGCTCAGCGTGATAATCATTTAAAATCTGTGGATTTTTTTGATGCTGAGAAATTCCCTGTGATGGAATTTAAATCAACGGGTGTTCGAGAAGCTAACGAGACATCTGCAAAATTAGATGGCCTTCTCACGATCCGAGGTGTTGAAAAACCTGTAACATTAGATCTTACGATTAACGGGATGGGGCAAGATGCGTGGGGAAAGACCCGCGCCGCATTTACGGCCACCACCAAAATTAGTCGAAAGGATTTTGGCATTGTTTGGAACAAAGTTACGGAAGCTGGAAATTTAATGGTGGGCGATGAAGTCTTGATTACCCTTGAAGTAGAAGGGCTCTTAACAGAACCTGCTCCAGCAGTTTCCTAGATCTCTACAAATTTTCTTATCCTCTTCCTGGGGTTGGTTGAGTCTGTAATGCTCAATCAACCCCATTTTCTTCTCGTGATGCAACTCACTGAAGTTTGAGTTTCAATCCTGTATTTTCTGGGTGAGGCGAGCCTTTTTGGGTTTATCGTGACGAGCCTGCCTTAAATCAGCTACAAATTCTCGATCTTCTCAAAGTGTCTGTACGTTTAAGCGTACAACATCACACATGGAAATGCTACAAATGAGGGACTTTATAAACTTTTTGCTTATAACATAAAAATTTTATAATCTGGGATAGTTATTGATATAAATTGTTATTTATTGATTGTGATTAATAGCATAAACTTGTTAATTTTTAATTTAACATGTACCTTTTTATTGTCTGACACAGCCAACCATTTAATAGGAGAACGCGAAATCGAGACGTACTCTAGCGGAGAAATTCATGCTCTGTAGCGAGTGGCCTCTGAGGAGAGTTTTTTCTTTTCTCACGGCCTTCACATTTTTGCTTACATCTCTTGGTATCCACCCAAGTCCTGCTCAAGCAGAGAGTTCGGTGGTCCAGAATTCCTATGCCCTTTTAGATGTGCTCAATGCTAAGACGCCATCTTTTGGATTGATCCAAGACCGATATCAAGGTTCCAGCCGGAATACTATTGTCCTCATTCAAGATGCCCATGAAATTCCTGAAGCCCAGCGCAATATCGAAAAACTTATCGAGTATTTCCAGACAGAATACGGTATCTCTTCTGTTCAGCTTGAAGGCGCTGCAGCAGATCTTGATCCGCAGATTTTTAAAAGTTATCCTGACCAAAAACATCTCCGCAAAGTTTTTGAGGAGTATTTTAATCGCGGGGAAGTTGCTGGAGGAACGGCTGCCGCCATCTTTAGTGAAGAGATGAAGCCTGGCGCATGGAGCCAAGAGCATGGAGTAGGAAAATCCCTTGCTCCAAGCACCAAGCCCCACGCACGATTTGTTGGTCTTGAGGATTGGGATCTTTATCAGGACGGGATCGAGGCTTATCAAAAAGCTTTTAGCAAACAAAGTCAATTAATGACTTCGGTTCGTGAGCTTCAAAAAGACATTCGGGAAAAGGAATCTACGGTTTATCCGGATCGACTTGTAAAAGCG
>CAZOOM010000024.1:0-1687 GCA_964581425.1 uncultured bacterium
CAGTCGCATAAAATTGCAGACTTTGTCCAGAAAGCTGCTGAGGCCGGATGTTCCCAGGTCTTTATTGGACTTGAAAGCATCAACGAAGAAAATTTACAGGCTGCGGGAAAAAAACAGAACAAGGTCGGAGAATTTCGTGCCATGATTGATCTTTATCAAGAGGCCGGCATTTCTGCACACTTGGCGTACATTATTGGTTTTCCTTTCGACACCAAAGAGTCCGTAGCGCGTGATATGGAGCGTCTTCAGGGTGAGCTTGGTGCTCGTCAGGCTTCGTTTTTCATGCTGACACCGCTCCCTGGATCCATGGACCACAAACATGCGGTTGCTAAGGGCATGATGATGGATACAGACATGAATAACTTTGATTCGTTTCACGAAACTTTCCGCCATCAAAGTATGGGCGGTGGAACTTGGACAGAAACCTATGCGCAGGCCTGGAAAACATTTTACAGTACAAAAAATATGATTCGCGTTTTGAAAGAGCTTCCGAGCAAAAAATACTGGGACGTTTTCCTGAATTTTATTTGGTATAAAAATGCCATTCAGGTGGAGGGCGGGCATCCCATGCTGCACGGTTTTCTTAGATTGAAGCACCGCGACGATCGCCGCCCTATTTTTGCAAAAGAAACTCGGTTCCAGTTTTTTAAAAGACGTGTGAATGATCTTGTGCGAAATCTTCGTGGCTGGTTATCGATTATTATTGAGATGGAGGAAGTTTGGCTTGCTACCCGGCAGAGAAGTCCGCTTGAAGAGAAAGTGCTTCAAGATCTTGCAAGACTACAAGATAAGGCGAAGGAATGGCGGCATCTTCGTTTGACGGAACTACAGGCTCTTTATCGTGACGCAGCCTCTGAGCTAGCAAAATTTGGAATGTCGCAGTATGCAAGAATTCCTTCACGAATTCAGCTTTGGTGGAGAAAACGAACATTAGCTCCAGATTCTCTGACTTGCAGTCGGGCTTTTATGACTCAATTCTGGAAAAGTATTTTCTCACGGGAATCTTCCGAGAAAACGTCACCTCTTCTTAAATTCCCGCGAGCCGCAGCCATGATATTCCGGGAATGCATTCTTTTTGTGCATCTTGGTTTTGCTATCATGAGCGGATCAGGCGTTCTTCCTGGTAAGAAATAAGCAGATGGTTTTAGACTTCGGTTGGATCTTGCGCTACTTCGGCTAAGGCCTCTTCAGACCTTTCTTTCAGTTGGGCTTCGCTCGTTTTGATTTTCTTCCAGATTTTTCCTAAAAATCCATACTGCAAAACAACGCGGATACCATGATAAGCGATATAGGAAAATCCTGCACCATTCAGTCCCCACATTTGGATCATCCAGTAAAGCAGCGGAAAATAAACAAGAGTAGGGAGAAACTGAATCCAAAAACTGAGGTGGGCTTGACCCATGGCAAGGATCATTGGGGCCAGTGGAAGTGTTGTAATGGCGATTCCATTTGCGAGTAGATACCAAACCGTGACTGAATAAGCCGAGAGAAATTCCTTTCCAGCAGTAAGAAAAATAATGGGTTTCCCCCAAAAGACGAAAATCAACCAAGTTACAATGGAAAGGGCTCCCATAACATAGATCATGTGATTCACAAGCCGTGTGAAATTTTTAAAATCTTTCCGTGCCCAAGCTTTGGTGAGCTCAGGATAAAGCGATTGATAAAGGGGATTCGTGAGGCGATCCAG
>CAZOOM010000024.1:1787-27038 GCA_964581425.1 uncultured bacterium
GGCACAGATCGATTTTTGAATTGAAAAAAGTTTGAACTTATCAAAAATTCTCAGGATGCCTGTCGGGATTCCGGCAATATCAAAAGCAACAATTGCGCTGTAGATCAACGCAAAATGTACCATTTCTGACGTCCAATTTTGCCATTTGCCAATCATGTTCGCGAAATAAAGGGAAAGTGCGCAGCCGATCAGTGCGGTAATGGTGTCTACGAGAGTCCCGATTTTGATGAGCGCCTTAAAACCACTCTCGTCTTTGCGTTCCAGGGCATCGTGTCCGTACTTGATCATGAACTGCCAGGACTGAAAGTTGACCAACTTATCGATGATGCGCACATACGCATCAATCAAAACCAGCATGCCGAGTTTTTCTGTTCCAAGTGCTCGAGCTGAGACCGCGAAGGTCAATACGCCAAGGACGGCTGAGATAGTGTCTCCGCTAATTAGAAGCCCTGTATTCTTGAAGAGTTTTCGAAACGGACCACTCTCAAAAATCTCTTTGAATTTTTGAATCATGAAGACAGCTTTCTCTCAAAATAGGAGTTTGTGTACTTCCTATTCTAGCGTTTCCGGATTTCGAAGGGCAATACTATTTGCGATTTTAATTTGTTCACTCTATAATTTAAGTTCACTGCCATGAAATTCTCAAAACTGTTTCAACTTCCCTTTGTCCTGACATTCCTTATCGGGATTTCTTTATTTGCAACTCCTTTAATTGCTTCTGAGGCCTGGAAACGCGTTGAAAAAACGGGTGAACTCCGTTGGGGAGCTGACTTGGCTGGCGGGGCGCCCTATGTTTATCCTGATCCTGATCACCCTGAGCGGCCGATTGGTTTTGAAGTGGATATGATGGAAGCCATTGTGAAACGGCTTGGGGTCAAATCTCGACTCGTCAGTGTGGAGTGGGCCAAGTTGGTTCCAGCGCTTTTACGCGATGATTTTGATTTGGTCCTCAATGGACTCGAAGTAACAGAGGACCGAAGGCAAGCTATTGATTTTTCAGATGCTTACTATATTTTTTCCGAAGCCATGACGGTTCGAGCTGATGAGATGCGTGTTCAAACGTTTAAAGACCTCGAAGGTAAACGTGTTGGGACTTTGGCGGCCACCCTTGCTCAAAATATTTTAGAAGCTAATGGAAAAATTCAAGTGGTGCCGTATCCATCGCCGGTGGAATCCATGCGCGATCTTTTGGCGGGGAGGCTTGATGCCACGCTTCTTGATTATCCCATTGCTTCTTTTTATCTCGTTTCAGGGCTCAAAAACCTGGGTGAAAAAGTGGGCGAAGGAACTTACGCATCCGGTATTCGAAAAGATTCTCCCATCCTCCGAGGGAAAATCAATCAAGTCTTGCACGAGCTTTGGGTGTCCGGGGAGCTTGAGGCGATTTACCGGAAATGGAAAATTTGGAATGTGGATCAGGAGCGGATCAAAAATGCTTCAGCCTCGGACACAGTGAAGATTCGCGAGAAAATTTCGGTCTTAAATTATCTTCCACTTATTTTGAAGGGCGCATGCGTGACGCTGATCCTTTCTTATCTTTCCATGATGCTTGCCATGGCCGCCGGGTTTTGGATTTGTTTGAGTAAAATGTACGGCCCGCCGCCCGTGAAGTGGCTCGCCTCGGCTTACATTGAAGTGGTACGCGGAACGCCGCTCTTGATCCAGCTCTACCTTCTTTATTACGGGCTTCCGAATATCGGGATTCAGCTAAACGCTTTTTTCGCGGCCTGGCTGGGGCTCGGGCTTAATTATGCGGCTTACGAAGCAGAGATTTACCGTGCCGGACTTCTCTCGATTCCAAAAGGTCAGGATGAAGCGGCGCGTTCTCTTGGCATGACAGGCTGGCAGAGTCTTCGCTACGTTTTAATCCCTCAAGCGGTCCGCACGATTCTTCCGCCCACAACGAATGATTTCATCGCACTTTTTAAAGATACTTCACTGGTTTCTATTATTACAGTTACGGAGCTGACCCGCGCTTACAGCGAATCAGCAACCACGACTTATCGTTTTCTCGAACTCGGGCTTTTGACGGCGCTTCTTTATTTTCTAATGAGTTTTCCGCTTTCGCTTTGGCTGAAACGTTTGGAGAAATCTCAAAATGTCCTTATGCATTGAAGTTCATCAACTCACGAAGTTCTACAAAGATCATTGCGTGATCAAGGCACTGAATCTTCACGTGGATCAAGGAGAGGTTGTGGTTTTCAGAGGCCCCTCCGGTGTGGGGAAAAGTACGTTTCTTCGCTGTTTGACTTATCTTGAGCCATTTCAAGAAGGAAGTGTTCAGGTGGGGGAATTGACCGTGCGCGCTGGCATGGACATTCGAAAAGAACGCGCAACGATCAGGTCTGTCAGGCAGCAACTTGGATTCGTTTTTCAGTTTTTCAATCTCTTTCCGCATTTAACTGTTCTTGAGAATCTGACTCTCGGACCTGTGCGTGTTCTGAATCGTTCCAAGGAAGAGGTGAAGGAAGAAGCTATGCAACTTTTAAAGCGTGTGGGACTTGAACACAAAGCTTCGGCTTTTCCTCAAGCGCTTTCTGGAGGTCAAAGACAGCGTGTGGGCATTGCACGAGCGCTTGCCATGAGGCCGCGCGCGATTTTATTTGATGAGCCGACCTCAAGTCTTGATCCGGAAATGAAAGAGGATATTGTCCAAGTTATGGAAGGATGCGCTCGAGACGGACTCACGATGCTCATTGTCACACATGAAGCTGCTTTCATTGACCGCATTGCAACGCGCATTGTGAAATTTGGTCCTCAATGCGTGATTGAATCCGACGCCCGACTTCGCAACCAATAAGTCTCTCAGAGTATGCCCTAGACAATAACGAGAAGATAAATTTGATGACGATATCGCCTTTCGATGGAAAGTTCTGATATAATTCCGCCATGAAAATCCCCAGAACTATGTCGACTCAGCATCCGGACAATGTAACCATCCCTTTTTTCTCCCACAGGTCTGTCCTTCAAGGGGATGATGAGATTAAGGAGGGGTTCTATGCCTTCTCCCATTTGGGTGTCCAGGAAATCATGTGGGATGCGGAGGGAAAAGAGTCGGATGACTTCGTGATTCGAAAACTGATCACGGATTACAAAAATTATTTTCAGGAAAATCGCATTGGCCGCGACATTTTTATCACGATTCGAATTCCAAATCCCGAGCGAGAAAAGGCTGAAGCGAAAATCCTGCTGGAAACACTAGAAAGCATTCCACGTTCTTATGATACGGCGGCCCTTTTTTACGGAGATGGTAAAAACCCGCCCATTTTTGAAGTCATTGTCCCCATGGCGGATGAGAAGATCATCCGAAAAATTTATGATTACTATAAAAATGTGGTTATTGGAAAAGAAAAAATGCATTTCATGGATGGATCTAAGGGTACGGTTGGGGAGTGGATTGGTAAGTTTGAGCCCAAAACCATCAATGTGATTCCTCTTTTTGAAGACATTCCTTCGATTTTGAGTGCGGATGAAACACTTAAGAGCTATTTTAAAGGCAAAAAGATTCGTGATCAGCGTGTGTTTCTTGCCCGTTCCGATCCAGCGATGAATTATTCATCCGTGGCGGTTATTCTGGCCCTTCATCTTGGCCTGGAGAAACTTTACCGGCTTCAGGAAAAAACAGGGATTCAAATTCATCCAATTTTGGGCTGCGGCAGTGCGCCGTTTCGCGGTAATTTAACTCCAAAATCTGCGGATTACATTCTTAGCAAGTATCCGAGCGTTGCCACGTTTACGATTCAGTCGGCTTTCAAATATGATTTTCCGGTAACCGATGTACAGCGGGCGATTAGTTTGATCAACGAAACGCCTGTTGCGCCTCCGATTCCGGTAGAAGATCCAAAACGAGCGCTCCAAATTATTCACAAGGCCTCACGCGAATATCAAAGACAAGTGCAGCTGCTTGCGCCGCTCATTAATGAACTGGCTAAGTTTGTTCCAACTCGCAGAATGAGAAAACTCCATACCGGACTTTTTGGTTATTCGCGAGAACTCAAGCAAGGCATTTCACTTCCCCGCGTAATTTCCTTTTGTGCGGTGCTTTATTCGCTGGGGCTTCCTCCCGATCTTTTGGGCCTCAATGTTCTGACGAAAGAGGACCTCAAAGTGGTGGGGGGTGTTTACTCGCATTTTGAAGACGGACTGCGCGAAACCTTAAGTTTGTGGAATCCTGAAATATTGGAGTTTGTTCCGTCTCAAATTCGGCGTGATCTTAAATCCGTAGTGGCTCGTTATGGATTTGAAACCAATCATGATCACAGGAAAATCTCTTCTGATATTTTGGATCAAATTAGGAAAAAACGTTTTGGCTCGACCCTCACAGATTTAATGACCCAAGCCGGATTTCACCGCGGATTCTTAGGTTAATCCTCGTCAGAGCACTCCCGCTGCACTGAAGTTTATCAGACCTTACTTTCTTGGAAACGACAGCCCCTTTTTCTTTGAGCTTCTACGAAGGATTCAGGAGTATTATTTTTATATTTTGATCTACAATGTTAGCAAAATCTTATTTTGATAGATAAATAATCCATTAAAAATAGATAAGATGAAAAAAAATTGAAATTAAGACAGGGTCTGATCCGGCGAAGGGTGTATGCTTTTCTTTAAATTGAGTGAGAAGGCGACCCATGGGAATAAAAATCCAGTTTAATGATTCTTCGATTCGAGCCAATACCCAAGTAGGATTCAAGCGGCCACGAAGTTCTGGAAGCGCCTCTTATCTTTCAAAGAATCTTCATGTTTTCTTTCCAGCATTTGAACGGAACACCCCTAACCTTCTATTTAAGGTGACTCATGTTTAAAACATCACAATGCAGCGCTCTCAAAATAGCCGCATGGTTGACAGTCTTTGTTTTTTCCACAGAACAGATTCTTCAGGCGGCTCCTCTTGATTTCCAAAATACCTCTCCGAATCAAGAAACGCGAGCGGCTACCGTGCCTATCAGTGAAATTTCCAAGGATCCTTTATCCGTTTCTGCATCGGTTCCTTCACAAGATACGGACTTGGAATTCCTTCAATCGGAAAATCCGATTACTCCGTCGTTTGCGGCCTCGTCTATAACCTTACAAAGTATTTCTCCCAATCATTCCAGTGATGATGCGTGGCAGACCGTTTCTGCAGGAGGTATATTTCCGTCCGGCTGGCAGGCAGAAGGAAATATTCTTAAGTCCGAACCGAATGCCGGTCTTCGATTGACCGGTGATGGAAACTATAAATCGTTTTCAAGTCCTCTTGAGGACATTCATTCGCTTCCTTCATATCGAATAGATTTTAAAACCAGTGCTATTGATCTTGAATTTCATGTCTCTGTGGATAATGGAGAAAAACAAAGGCCGGACCCTGGGCAGCCTGATCTTTATCGGCGTTTAGGGATTTATCGGGGGGAGTATCTTAAGACTGGTGCACCGTTCATGACCAAAGTCTTTGTTTTACAGGTCAAAGATGGAACAGGATGGCATGTATCTAATCTGACGGAAATTCCTTATGTGGAAAATAAAGAATACACGGCAGAATTTGTGACGAAAAAAGATGGGACAATGGAATTTTATTTATATGAAAAAGGTGCCGCTCGGCCGAATCAGCCCCAAGGCATTTATTCCCAAAAGGATTTGACGCAAATCCACTACGTGTCTTGGGTCGCAAACGGCCACAGCGCCACTATCACTCAGATTCAAACAAAATCAAAATTATTGACTGAAGAAACGTTTTATTCCGACGGAAGCGTGGCAGCCGTCGTGCTGAATGGTGGCCAAAAAATTATTTATTCCAACGATACAGATCATTCGGTCCAGATGGTTCCCAAAATTGGAGAGGGGCCGGCATGGACGATCCCGCAGCCCTCTCCTCCGATTTCAGACCCCACAGGTGTCCTTCGAGTGAAATCTTCAAATGACGTCGAAATAGTGGTTCAAAATGGAGTCCAAAAAGAATTCGTGACCGCGACCGGGATTCGGATTACTGATTTTCAATTAAAAACGCAAACATCAGATCCGGCCTCCAAACAAGATTTTAAATCAGCCTGGATCCAGTATCCGGACGGCAGCAAAGAATTTATTTTAGACGGAAAAATTCTGAGAAGAATACTTGCTAACGGAGCGATAGATGATTTTTTACCTTCCGGTCGTATCGCCCGTGAAATTTTAAAATCTGATGTTCTGCATTACATCTATAACAAAAATTCAAAGGACGAAATCATCCAGACCCTTGTGGTTTCGGAACAAACTAAAGCGGAGATTATTTACGATGAACTGGGCCTTTTGAAATCCGTATCGGACGCAAGCGGAAAAAAAATTATTTATGACCGGATCCAGAAAACAGAAGGGTTTGAAATTAATCTCAATAGAGGGCTTTCTACTTCTGCTGAAGATAAAACACTGATCCAAGCTTTCTATGGACTGAATCATCAAACCCAGTGGTTAAAATTCAAAGATGGAACCCAAATCAATTTTGATGATAAGGGACGGATTGCCCAAATTATAAACCCCAAGGGTGAAACGGCGACTTATCAATACTTGGTGGAGAATGGATTTGTCGATGGACTGAATGTGATTTCTTCAGGCCAGACGTTCCATTATGATTCCACTGGATTTTTGTCTGAAATTCAAACTCAGACTGGAACGATTGTGCGTCAGCCAACAGACTCGTCAAGTGAAATTGACGCAGACCTTAATCTTAAAGATGTGGGAGATTTAAGCGGACTCCAAGTGGATGATAGCGGAATCATTCTTAATGGGGAGTTAAAACTTAAAGATGGGACCACTCAAATTTATCAGGACGGTAAGGTCGTGGGTTTTGTCACAGAAGATGGCCGCCGTTATGGCCTTAATCAACCCACAGTTCTTCGGCTGACCGGCGATGGAAAAACTTATGAACCACATTTATTTAGTCCCTTGGTGGATGCCACACTTAAGCCATCCTATCAAATCAATTTTAGAACTGGATCCGTGAATTCGTTACTACACGTAGCGGTAGATAACGGGGAAGAGGCCAGACTGGACCGAATCCATCCTGAGATTTATCACCGTTTAGGTATTTACGAAGCCAACGGAAAATTTTTCCTTCAGATAGCAGATGGTAGCGCAAACTGGAGCATCTCTGAACTCGATACTGCTTTTCAGGAAAACACGGAATATACAGCTGAATTTATCACAAACTCGGATGGAAGTATTTCCTTCTACCTTTACCGGCTGGGAACGGATCGACCGGAAAAGGTCACTGCAATTTATAGTAAAGCTAATTTTGGGAAAATAAGATATGCCTCATGGATTTTAAATGGGGGAGCAATCTTTTCAGATATTCAGTTTAAGACTGCGGATAGCGAATGGAAAAAAATTCTTCATCCTGTTTTCAAACCATTACCCACCGCATGGGATATTTTGGGGGGGAGTTATCCCGAGGACGGAACCTTTCAGCTCAGTGGTAACGGAAAAACCTATGACCCTCATTTGTTCAGTCCTTTGGTAGCTTCTTCGCTGAAGCCTTCCTACCAAATTGATTTTAAGGCAGGAAACATCAATTCATCACTGCACGTCGCGATTGATAACGGGGAAGAACGCCGGCTAGACTTGGCCCACCCCGAGCTATACCATCGTTTAGGAATCTACGAAGCGAGTGGAAAATTCTATTCTCAAATTGCAGACGGTAATGGAGGATGGAAAACTGCAGAGCTTGGGGTTGCTTTTAAAGTAAACGCGGAATATACCGCGGAGTTTATTTTTACTGCGGCGGGAAATATCGAACTTTATTTATATGAAAAAGGGAAAAGCAGACCCTTTGAACCGATTGCCAATTATGACAAAAAGGATTTTGGAAAAATTCGTTACGCCTCATGGATCTTAAATGGCAGTGCTATTTTTTCAGATATTCAAATGAAGACTATTGATAGCGAATGGCAGAAAATTCGCCAGCCTATTTTAAAGCCATTACCTTCCACGTGGGATACTGTGGGAGGGAGTTATCCGCAGGATGGGATATTCCAACTGAGTGGGAATGGTAAAAATTATGAGCCCCATTTATTTAGTTCCTTGGTGAATGCGGCGCTTAGACCATCTTACCAAATCGATTTTAAAACAGGGGCCGCTAATTCAATTTTGCATGTGGCGATTGATAACGGGGAAGAACGCCGGTTAGACTTGGCCCACCCCGAGCTATACCATCGTTTAGGAATCTACGAAGCGAGTGGAAAATTCTATTCTCAAATCGCAGATGGTAATGGAGGATGGAAAACCTCCGAACTCGGCGTTGTTTTTAAAGAAAACACAGAATACACCGCAGAATTTATTTCTAATCCAGATGGAAGCATTTCATTTTATCTTTACCAACAGGGCAGCGTCCGTCCTGATCAGGCTGCGGCTGTTTATACCAAGGCAGATTTTGGCCAAATCCGTTACGCTTCGTGGATCTTAAATGGCAGTGTCCTCTTTTCAAATTTCCAAACAAGACTCAATAATCCCTCCTGGGAAAAACTTCTAGGGATTGATTCCTACCAATTGACCAGCGGCTGGGGCGGTACAGGCAGTGCCATTGTCAAAGACGATCAGACCAAGGCCACACTCGTTCGTTGGGATAGAAGTGATCACTCCACGGTTTTCTTTGATCAAGGGAAAATCAACAAAATCCTGATGCCAGATCAAACAGAAATCACGAATATTATTTTTGATCAAGATCAGCAAATCAAATCCTACAAGCAGACATTCTTTGATGCCAAGACCAAGGAGGTTCTGGCTCAAAAATATTTTGAAAATAACAAATTAAAAAGTCTCAAAACGCAAAACCGCTGGGTTATTGATTATGACAATGAGGGTAGGGCGAAATTTATCCATTTTGACTATCTCTATTTATATCGGGTGATTTATTACAGGAATAATCAAGGCGAATTGCAGACTATAGAACTTAAAAAGGAACCTTCGCTCATTTATGGCGGAGGAGCAGATTCCATGACCTTTGCGGTAGATGGACAATTAAAGTCTATTTTGGAGCATGGAGTGGAGGCTGTGATTAATGCTGGGGTTATCCAGTCTTTATCCACTCAGTTTGGCACAATCCAAAATCCCGAATTTTTAGAAAAAGGATCGATTCCTGCTAAAACCATTGTGTCGCCTGTCGTCCTTCCGTCGGGAACCAAGGTCTATTACAAAAACGGATTGCCTTCTTCTTTTGAAACCTCCACGGCCCATTACTATCTGCATTATGAAATTGATTCCACTGGAATGATCAAAAATATTCAAGCCAGTCTTTCCCAGGATTCTACGGCTGAAAAAGTTGATTTGCTTGACGTGTTAAAAGATCCTGCGCAGATGATGCCCTTATTTGGCGGACTAAATCCGGATTTATTTCTATCTCAGGGAGCTTTTCTTGATTCGAATAATCCGAAATTCGGAGATCGCGCGCTGCACTTTCCTGTTGATTATGCAAATGCCACGCTTCCGAAAACCAACCTTAATACCGGGGCCTCGAATTTCACATTAGATTTCTGGGCAAAATTCGACAAATTTTCAAACGAAAATCCGATCATGAGTCAGCATGAAGATCCAGGAAATTACTGGGTCTTGAAGTTAGAAGATAACAATAAAATCATACGTTTTGAAGCTTTGAAAAATAATGAAAAGGTGCTTGATTTACAATGGAATGTTTCCATTCCTATCAGCGAATGGACTCATGTTGCGCTGGTCCGTCAGGGTTCCCAATTCTCGCTCTATATAAATGGAAAGCGGACTGGAATTGTGACAGCGAATGCTGAGGTGCCTTTGCTAAAACCTGCTTTGGCACTTGGCTATGGTTATTCCCCAAAGGCACAGGCGTATCTTCCCATGATTGGTTCTCTGGATGAGCTGAGGATTTCTGATATAGCTCGATGGACCACGAACGAATTTACTCTGCGCAGCACCGAGTACCAGTCTGATGAGCATACAAAAGCATTGTTTCATTTTAATCCCTCACCGGAAATAAAATCCGCCTGGTTTCAAGATGCCAAAGAGATCAAAGCATTCCTAGATTCGCTAACAACACCACTTATTGGGACCAATGTGCTTGATCCCTCATTTAATCCCACTTTGAGCGGGCTTACTGGGATAGCGGAAATGATCGATGGTTCCAAACTCACGATCAAAAATGGGCAGTTGGTGCAGGCTGTTTTGACTAACGGAACAAAGATTTCCTATCAATTTGGACGCATCAGTGTGATTGAAACTGCTAATGCAAAGTTTGAATTCGATTTTCACGAAAACGAAAAAAATGAACTTGTAGGCGCTCAAGTCCGAGTCACCAAAGAAGGAGTGAGCGAAACCTATCCTTTGATTGACTACCTGAGTAATCTTCAGGAATATTGGGAAAAACAACTAGATAACTATGCAAGTACTCACCCAATTTCCTTAGTTGGGAATACAAGAATTGATTCTGAGAAATTTCGTGTAGGTTCCGGAGCTGCGACGTTTGATGGGGTTGGGGATTACATCAAGGTAGAGGATGGTGGTTCAGTTGATTTTAAATATGGAAGCGGAGATTTCACGATCGATATGTGGGTGAGACCGGAGCAACTGGGAGTGAAACAAATGCTATGGTCGCAGTATACCGGAGGCTCTACGAATAATAACATTGAGCTTTATCTTGATAGTGATAATCACGTTTGCTTTGCTCCAGAATCAAATGGAGACGGTGCGCCGCTGAGGAGGTGTTCTTCAAGCACGCTTCAACTTGGGACATGGGTCCATGTGGCTCTCATGAAGGATGGAGGACAAGTGAAGTGGTTTATCAATGGTAGGTTAGAACAAACCATTGCGATGAGTTCGATGCCTGAGGGAAATTTCACGCTGACATTTGGTGCGTCGTGGAGACCCGGGGACAGGGCTGAAGATCCTTTCAAAGGGCAGATAGATGAAATAAGAATTACAAAGTACGAAGCTTTGTGGAAGGGAAAGAACAGTTTTGAACCTCCGCAAACAATTTCAGATTATCAAACGACTTCCAATACCAAACTCATGCTGCATTTTAAAGAGGGGTCTGGAGAAATCGAATCCCTCCCTGAAAAAGAAGTCGCAGATATTTTATTTGGCCGCGATTTATTCGATTCTGTGAATCAAACGAATGCCAAGGCTTACCAGGAGATTATTCGCAGTGAAGTACGGCAAGTTAAATATTCAGATGCGGTGATTACTTCGACTGAGCATAGCATTGGAGATAAGTCCGTCCAATTTGCCGGCCAGGGCGTGGTACAGTTGGATAACAGTCTGGAATTTGATCTTTCGAATGCGGATTTTACGGTTGATTTCAGGGCAAAGCGCAGTCGCCGTGATACTGCGGAAACTCTGGTTTCACAAGGATCGATTTCAAAATCGGATCAATTTTCGTGGGATGTTTCTGTGAACGCGGATAATACGGTTAATTTTAATGTCAACGTGAATGTCAGTGTGGACGGAAAAGTGGTTCCAAAATTAATCACCTTGAATTCAGGTCCGGTGGTTATTTCTGATCAAGGGTGGCACCATTACGCCATGGTTCGAAAAGGTGGGAAACTATATGCCTTCATTGATGGAAAACTTTTGACTACGGTCTTGGTGAATCATTATCCAGTGCGGATTGCTGAGATTGATGATCAACAGGTGGAGTTTATCAAAGTTAATGGACAGATTGTGATTACCACTTCGAGTTTGGGTTCTCAGGAATTGATACATTCAGACGCGCCTCTCACGCTTGGCGCTTCTTCGTACAAAACTTCTTTCTTTTCGGGGTATTTGGACGAATTTCGCATCTTAAAAGGAAAAGCAGAGTGGACAGAGCCATTTTCTGTCAAACAGAAGGAGGCTTATGAGCCGAATGCTCAAACAAAACTACTGCTTCATTTTGAGGACTTCACACTCGATGAAGCTCCGGCGAGTATTTTCCTGCCTCAGGGGTTTTACCGCCCCTACGCGAAAGATGAAATTAAGCTTTTTGATCAAAGTGTGAGTGGAACTTCTCAGGGGCATGAATTCACTTCGTACGGCGATACATCTATTTCTACAGAGCAAAAAAAGGTAGGTTCCGGAGCGGCAAGCTTTGACGGTCAGGGTGATTTCATAGCGGTAAAAGATGGCGGTGATGAAGATTTTCAATATGGTGACAAAGATTTCACGATCGATATGTGGGTAAAACCTGAACAATCTGGAATCGAGCAGGAGCTGTGGTCTCAGTACGCGGGGGGCAGTTCCAATAACAACACGAATCTTCATCTGACAGCGGATCATCGTCTGGAGTTTTACGCCGAGTGGGGGCAGGCTGGTGGACTGGGGTTTATCTCTAAAGAGAAGGTTCTCTCAGGGCAATGGACCCATGTGGCCTTGATGCGCGAGGGAAACAAACTGAAGCTTTTTATTAATGGGAAACTGGCGCTTGTGGATTGGTATTACTTCATAGATAACGGAAGGGAAATACAGAACACTCAGCCTGTTCTTGAAACTCCGATAAATCGTTCGATGCCTGCGGGGGCATTTGTCCTTACCTTTGGGGCGACTTATAGTGGAAGCGGATACATTTATAATTTCAAAGGGCAGCTTGATGAAATACGGATCACAAAAGGCGAAGCTTTGTGGAAGGGAAAGAACAGTTTTGAACCTCCGCAAACAATTTCAGATTATCAAACGACTTCCAATACCAAACTGATGCTGCATTTTCATGACCTGGAAAGCCAGATCAACGTTCCTCCTGATTTTAAAGATTATCAGGGACAGAACATCCAAATCAGTGGGTCATATAACCAAGATTGGCAGGGATTAGTGTTCAACACTTCGCCTGTGAATAAGGGATTTATTGGTGGAAGTTATTTTTATACACCTGGAAGGGCAGATGTTTTTGGTGCCTGGAATGACTACAGTGAACTGGCTCCTTTGCAGTCAACCGTGATGGATTTAAATGGAGATTCCTTACCGGATCGCATTTATATGGAAACTTTTTCGAATGCGTACACTCTTCCAACTTATTGGTGGGTTCAGTTTAATAATGGAAAAGGTTTTGATGCTCCGGTTCAGTGGACAGGTGTTGAGAATCCATTTCCTAAAAAATCACACGGTCATGCGATCGAAACATTTCCTAATTACAGTCCGTATTGGATCACGATGCTTCAGGATATTAATGGGGACAAACTGCCGGATCGTATCCTGCAAGGGCAGGCATGGGACAGTTCGGATAATGGCAATTTTTGGATGGTGCAGATCAATAATGGAAAGGGATTTAATTCCGCGGTGAAGTGGGAAGGGTTGAGTGAGATTTCTGTTTACTCGCCTAATTATAAAAGCGCTCAATACGCGATTCGAGTGAGAAACGATTATAAAACGGATCCGGGATCTACAGGGCAGCTTGATTTTGATGTCCAGGAACTGATCGCAGATTTGATGGATCTGGATGGTGATGGACTACCGGATCGTGTTATTCGAGGTGTTCAAGGAGATTACTCCAATTGGCAGTTTCAAAAAAATAATGGATCCGGATTTGACGCAGCAGTTCCTTGGAAGGGAGTGGACCTTACTTTTGATTCAGATTTAGCCACAGCCGGATCCCTTTCCTGGTATGAACGCAGCTATAGAACAATTGCGGACGTAGGTTCTCTTATGGATATGAACGGAGACAGAAGACCTGACCGGCTGCTTTTGAAACATCGCATTCCGGGTGATAGAAATTCTGACTTTGTTTGGTATATTCAAAATAATAATGGTAAAGGTTTTGATGCCGCAGAAATTTTTGCACCGAGCGTTCGAAGTGTGCGCATGCTTAACAGCAATATCCCTCACGGTTTTGGAACCAGCCTTTATTATCTTTTCGATGAGGCTAACAATGAGCGCTATATATTGGCGGATTTAATCGATGTCACGGGTGATGGGCTTCCAGATCGTGTGACTGTCGATAACAACTCAAGTAATGTCCTGCAGAACGTTTGGTGGGTAGAAGAAAATACGGGAGTTTCTTGTGCGCATGCGGAGGGGCAAGCTTGCGGATTTAAACCGGCCGAGGCTTGGACTGGAATTTACGGAAATAATGCGGATGAAATTGCTATTGGAAAAGACTTTGATCATTACCATCATGAAGGACAGGATGCTGCTCAGACCTATTTCCCGTATCGCTCTCCCACTTATGTTGCGAGTTCCGCTGAACTCAAGGACATGAATGGGGATAAGATTCCTGATCGTGTGATCTTTGATCAAGCTCAGCAAAAATGGCTCATTCAATACGGAACCGGCAAGGGATTTCTTCCGCCTCAAGGGATGTCCCTCCAGGGTGTGACCATTGATCTTGGATCTAGATCAGAAACATCTCAAGATCCTGCCGCGCTCTTTCCTGTGGAGCTTTATGATCACCTGCATCTGACCCTTAAAACCAATGCTACTGCAATGACGGGGGGATATGTCCAAGTCACTTTAGGATCTCCTGAAGAGCCTGCGTCCTATCAGACATGGAAAATCGAAAACATTTCTGCTGAATGGAAGGAAAGTTTTTTACCTATTGATCAATCAAAAGCCCGCACCAATCGTCTGCATGTGGAGTTTGTACCTGCAGACACTTCCAAATTTGTCCCGTCCGTTTATCTGAATGACTTGACCTTTGTGAATATGCGCCCTGACGAATCAAAAGACTGGACGAATTTTCTGCTAACGACTGAAAAAACAATGAAAGACACTGTTGATTTGCGTTACAAAAATCTTGATGATCTTTTAGGTGGAGATTTTCTTAATGCACCTTCAAGCAATCTTCCGGAGATTGACTGGCAAACGCTCCTTGGAGCTGAAAAAACAATTTCCTTTAAAACCATTCCAGCCGTGAATGGATCTCAAACTACGCAAACTAAAGTCACAAGTTTCGAGTCTTTTTCAGGCAGCGTTTCTCATGTTAATGAAGACGGAACTGTGACCACATCTTTACCGGGAGGAACCACGATTACCTTTGATCCTCCTTCTGAAGAGCATCCTTTAAAATCAAAACAGACGGTTACATTTTCAGATGGAACATCACAAACTTTGGATCTTAGTTTTGGACGTCTGCGTAAAGCGACCCGTATGGTGGATAAGATAGATGAAAATGGAAATCCAGTGCTTGATGAACAAAACAAGCCGGTGAAAGTACCTCAGGAACTAGAGTACACTTATGAATTTTGCTCCGGAGGAAAACCGCCGCTTTATTGCGAGGGCCGCTTGGATGGAACCGAAATGACAGTGCTGAAAGTTAAGGCGGGCCCTCAAACCGGATCTAAAGAACGCTATATTGACGGCCGTTTGATTTCTCAAATCGATGCAAGCGGAATAGAAAAATTCCATACCTATGATGAAAAAGGTAATCTCGTAAAAACGCAGGTCTTTTACAAAGGGCTTGAGCGTGAAAGTTATAAGCATGAAACACGTGGGGACGGTAAAAACGTGGTCATCCTCGCTGATGGGACCCGGCAAGAATACGATGCCAATGGAAATGTGCAGTATGAAATTGCTCCGAATGGATTTGGTTACATTCACGATGAGGCTGTGGCTCAAATACTTTCTGTGAAAGAAACCAAGGTCATTGAAATTGAAGCCGCCAATGGCACTAAGTTTTTAGATGAAAATCATGTACCTGTTAAGATCGAGTTCCCAATTTTTGAACTTAAGGATGATCCTACGGGGACTCGAACTAAACGGGTCGCTCTAAAAGATTTTATGTCTGAGAATGGAAGTTATGCGGAATATGATGAGGAAGTTTTAAAACGTTTAACGCTTAAAGACGGGACGCAGATTCTTTTTGAGCGGATGGATGTCAAGGAAACTTGGGATGAACAAAGTCAAAAGGAAATCTGGGAAGAGTCGCTTCTGGATGCAAAGGTTATTTCTCCTGACGGCACCACTGTTTATTTTAAAAATGGAAAACCGGAAAAAGTCGTATCTGCGCAGGGGATTGTCTCCCTATTTCTTGGAGAGGACCATGGAGAACTTACGAATCCGGCCCAATCCACAGACTTTCATGTAGAGCAAGCTCAAAAACTTTGGGCGAGCACCGTTCTTTCAAATTGGAAATCTTTTAGAGTTCCAAACACGGTAGTGGTGCGCAGTGAATACGACAATGAAGGAGTCCTTATCAGCCGCCGTTTTGGAGACGGATCTGCGGAACAATATGAAGAGGGGCGCATTGTGGCGACTTTTAGTCGCTCAGGGGAATTGCTGGTGGCCTACTCTTATGATTCCAAGGGAATGTTAGTTAAAATTGAAATGAAAGCAGCGCGGCGCAATCTGGAACATTCAGTACTACAACTTCAGGCCGATCTTGCGGTAGACCGTATCAACGCACTTTGGCGAGTCGATGCGCAAGTAGACACTTCTAAAATTACGATTGAAAATGAAGTTTATCGAATCAAACTTCAGCTGGAATCCATCCTGCGTGAGATCGAAAGTGCCAGACAAGAACTGAGTCAAATCAAGGTCAAAGGAAAATCAGCTCGAAATCAAGTAGCAGATGCCCAGCGCCAGTTGGATGAGGCTCAGAATAATGTTTATAGTCAAATAGCCAGCCTTCCGCAGCTTAAGGAAAAAGCTTTTCGAGATCTTGAGGCAGAGGCAGGAAAGGTCACGGAGAAAATTAATGAAGTCACAGAAAAAACTCTTATTCGTATTGAAGCGCAAAGACAGGAAGTTCTCCAGTCCATTGTTTTAGAAGAAACATTTCCCGTTATTACTGCATGGTACCGGAAATACCTGGGCCGTCAGCCTTCAGATCAAGAAATTGAAGAATGGCTGGGTGTTAAACTCGACGGCAGCGCTTTGACCGGAGTTTCTTCGGATCCTCAGGAAGTGACGGATCTTTGTGCGGATCCAAGCTCAACCCCTTTAAATCTAGCAAACTATAAAGCGCAGTGCGGGGCCAAATCGATCACGGACAGTAAGTACATTAATGCTCAAGGTATTTTTGATTTTGCCAAGTTTCAGACGGAACTCAAAAATCGTCCGGAAAGAATCAGCCGTGCCCGTGAAATCATTTTGATTCTGACGCGCCTACGTCAGGACTTATATTGTTATGCCGGAATGGCTTTGCCTAATGGGGGAAGCTGCACAAGCAAATTAGATCCGGTCAAAGATTTACTCATGGAGCCTGAGTACTTGGTTTCCATTTCTCCAACTGAGATTCAAACGATTCTGAAAAATTTTGGTGGAGAAAATCTCCCGGCCTTAAGTGGGACATCGCTTTCAGCGGATATTTCCGAAGCAGATAAAAATAAAATTAATCAGTGGCTGGATCAAGAACATTCTCTCCATTTTGGTCAATCTGCCTTTTTAGCACTCGAGTCATTGCTTCCTCCGGAGGTTTTTAAAAATCGACGGGTTGAACTTTCTTCCCGCGCAATTTTAATCGACATCTTGACCGCGGCGATCACGGATCTTGATCAAGAAGATCTCAAGATTTCCTTTTATGCCATGAGAAAAACAGCTCAAATTTTAATGGGAACAAAAAATGCTGCGATTCCTCAGTCTTACGCCATGGATTTGGATACTTTAATCGCCATGGTTCTTGCGGCTTGTCCTGCGGGATCTCCTGCCACTTGTGAGGCGGATATCGTGGTGTTGGTTCAAAATAATCATTACGTCATTGTGACTAAAGTTCAAAAAGTCAAAAATGATGAAGGGGTGTTTGAAGATCAAATTACTTTTCGAGATCCAGGAGCTGGACCCGAGACCTCGTTGCAAATGACCACGGTTTCTAAAGAAGAGTTCCTCGCTCTCTGGTCCAATGCCTCGGCGCTTCCTCAGTCCAGTACACTGGCTCCTAAGTCTGCCTGGGGTTTTGTGATGACGACTCGTGCGCCTCCGGCTGCGGTAGAAGGATTGGTCCCTGGTTTTCGTCAGCTGAGTGCACGCGAGGAAATGAAAGTGCGCGGAGCGTTCTGGGGCTGGATCAAAAAGATTTTTATGTTTGTTGTGAATCTTGTTTTGAAAATCATCGAAAAAGTCCGCCAGCTTATCACCAAAGTTCTCGCCATTGTGATCACCTTCTTTTCTATTGTGATTCCTGGATTTGACTGGCTGCTCTCCAAAGGGATTTCATTGTTTGGAAAAATTGGAGCATGGTTCGGGAAAACCTTTGGGAAAATTGATCCTGTTTTTGGTAAGCTTGCTGAGCTTTGGAACGTTGGGCACGAAATTCTTCAGGATGCTTTCAAGGAAAGTCAGAAGATCATTGCGAATTCCCGGTTTTTGCGGACGATCAAAGCCGCTGTGATGGTTGTCTCGGGTATTTTCGTGATTGCTGCAGGTCTTATCACGGGGAATGCTGCCGTGATCTCTGTTGGTTTGACGTTGGTGTCTCAGGGAACTGGCCAGCTTTTAAGTATCCACACAAATCTAAGTCCGAAAACTATTGGATTGATTCAGTTGGGAGTTCAGGCCCTAGGTGTGTTGACAGGTGGTTTTATTGCCGGTGGGAGCATTGGTTCAGGTTGGGCGCTCATCAAGACATCGGCTCCAATTCTTGCAAAACAATTTGCAGCAGCCGGAGTTGTCGCGATTGGAAACGCCATCGGACTTGATCCTCGTCTCACCCAGCTTATTTCCATTCCTGTGGGTGCTGTAGCTGGTGGATTTGCCAAAGGCTGGGCCAATAAAGATGCGCTGTTTGTTGGATTCGGAAAAGGTGGAGAAAAAATATTTATTTCCAATCCCAAAGGCGTCCTTGATTATGTCAAAGAATCTCTTTTTAGTCCTGCGACTCTCGGAGGAATGATATCGGTTAGTTCTGAGATAGGTTTAAATGCTTTGGGTGTATCATCAGGAGTTAATCAATTTGTTTCAGGTCTTTTGGGACAGCTTGTGGCAGGTGATTCTGGGAGTACAGGAGGAGGGGGCGGTCCCGGAATAATGGGAACAGATATCTTCAAAAAGATTTTAGAGGGAGCCAACAAATTAGGTCATGGGATTATTTCGGCAGGGGCCACGGTCATTTCGTTTGGAAAGAAAATTTTGGAAGCAGGAGTTAATTTAATCAGGCAGGGTCTAGGAAAAGCGGTTAACTTATTTTCAAATATCTTTGAGAAGGAAACTATTGAAAAACTCACGGAAGGTGGAAAGACAACTCTTGAAGAAAGGGTTCTTAAAAACGGTCATTTCGCTCAAAATGGAGACCTTTTTAGTTGGGAAGTTGAGGTTGGCGGAGAGAAAGTGGGGGTAGCTTACTTGGGCAATAGCCAATACGTGATTACGGAAGGAGATACGGTCAAGACATTCACTGACTTGTATGTTGATGAAATGGGAGGTTTGGCAGGTGCTGGCATTGAGATCGTCAAGAACTTAGAGGAAGGGCTCTTTGCGAAGGAAAGCTATGATTTTGATGCCGAGAATGGGGTAAGCCAAGCCAAGCAGATCAAAGTTTTCAGGAAGGAAGATCCGTCAAAAGAGGTGTTTTCCATAACGCCGTATGAAGGGACACCGTTAACTTTCGATAAAACGACTTTGATCTCAGGCAGAATCCGGCAGGGGGACGATTTGGATGTGGTGGTTCGTGGGGGCAAAATAGAGCAATTCAAGTTTGACCCTTCGAAGTTATTTAGAGGCAGCCAGGAATCCATCCAAAATACGTTTACGGTTTCCTCCAAAGATGGGGAGTCCACGTTGGTGGATTTGAAAGTGAATCCAGCAGCTCAGCTTCCTAAAATTGATGGATTGGATGTGCAACCGGCGTCTTCCCAGGCAGCGTTGGATAAAATCAAAAAGGAAATTCTGGAATTTCTTCCAGATGCAGAGCTAGCACAGCGAGTCATAGCGTACATTGGTTCTAATCCCGCATTAGCTCCCAGCATTAAGCTAAAGCTCTCAGGAGGCACTAGAGAGGTTCGTGGAAGCGGCGTTAAAACGAAGTTTACTCTAGGGATATCGCGTGTATTTGAAAATCCTAATAGCCCAGCGGAGGTGGTGATTGATTTACTTGACCCTAAGAATCCAACAATCAATGGGACGACCTATTCGCATGCGATCGAGTTGAAAAACCCTGACCGGGAGCTGGAGTCGTCGACTGATTTAGCACTTGATTTTGATATGGAATCGAAGTCAGCCGAAGCTGGGTTTCGAATAAGCACGAAGACAAGCTACCAGGCATACGAGATGGGTATGGATTTTGAGGGTGTGAAAGCAACCCCTTACGCGGCTCTTAAAGGGGGTGTAAAAATTACAGATGATACCGAGGTTTTTATAGGCGTCGAGTTCAGTGGCGAAACTATTGATTTAATTAAAACGGCGGCTGTGGCAGGTACTATGGTGGCAGTTCCCTTTTTAATTGAGTTGGGTGCTGCAGCTGAATTTGCAGCGCTTCTAAATGCGTTAAGACTAACAGTCACCAATCCCGGGATGTTGCTCACGGGAGCCCAAGCTCTTTTTACATTGCTTGCCTTGAAGGTTGAGACGGAAGAAAAGCAAAGTGCACCTCATACAGCAGCTGGTGCGGAGTTGAATGTTAGCGAGCTTGCGGTTAATCTGGAATCTGCTTCAGAGGATGATCGCTCGACGAAGCTCAAGGCGATTGATGCCCCTTCTCTAGATTGGTCCCATGTGAGTAGAGTGAGAGGTTCTTCAGAGGGGGCAATTTTTGATGAATCGAATGGTTTGGAAAATATTTTTGATGCAAGTCATCAACCTCAAATTTTTCAGTCAGAGTTTTTTCTGAATCAAAAATAATCAAAGGATTTTCATGAGAAAAAAAATAATCAATATGTTTGTGCTCCTGGGATGCGCATGTGCACTTTGGCACCCCTCTGTGTCATGCAATGAGGCAATAAAGTTTAAGATGGCGGATATTAAACTTGAAGAAAAGGTCGCGACCCCGCTCGATTTGCCTTTTTCCCAGGAGGAAAGCAAGGTGAACGTTAAGAATAGTCATGTCACTTATGTTGTTTCTGGGGTTTCGATGGTTACAGCTGAGTCGGTTGAAAAAAAGTCAGATCCGATTGGGAAATTTGTATTTGAAATATCCATGACTAAGATGAGCGACAATCTTTATCAAATCAAAGATAGCATAGGATTTTCTTTTCCTTCAAATCGGTGGGCAAGCAGCGGGACAAGCACAGAAGCTTTTGTAAATCTTGAATTTGAAATTAAGGAGAGTCAGCTTGGACAACTAAAAAACTTTGCGAGTGATGAGCTGATTTCAACAACAGCGACAGGCTTGTACGAAAAGATGATAGAGCAGCTGGGGCATTTTCAGGAGAAAACCTCACAAGAATTTCGAGCATCTCTAGAACCTGAAACTAAAAAATTTACCAGAATAGCGCTAATGAATTTAGAAAATCTGGTGTTGAAAATGATCAAAGTCTATCCCAAGATTGAGTCGTATGCAGAGTCAGATTCAGCAAAGAAGAGACAAGTGCCGGACACTAAGGCAGGGACAGGTAATGGAAAATAAAGGGAGAAGAAAATTAATCGGGCGGATAAATCGGACCCGTGCCTGGCCCTTTTTGAGTTCCTACATCTGTTAAAGGACAAGCAACCCTGTGTTCTCTCGATCGAAAAAAATTAAGGATTAGCATGACATCAAGCGAGTGCTTAACATACCAGGCCCTCGAATCTGCAAAAGGAGTTTCTAGATGATTATTTGGACAGGTGCGGGGATTGTGGTGGTATTGATTTGGTTTTTGTCGCTCGCCCTGTGTGCGGGGATCGTCAAACTTTTTCCGAACATCGAAACGGGCGGATTTCTGGCCGCGCTGCTTTTTTTGTTCGCGGGCTTCCTTTGCTATTTTTTCAACAAACTGCTTGAAAAAGAAAAAGGCAGGGTCATGATCGATAAAGAAACGCGTCAGGAAATCTTGATCAAACCAAGGCACAGTCTTTTCTTTATCCCGGTCAAATATTGGAGTTTCATTCATTGGGGCTTTGCTTTCCTTTTTTTCGCTGTCGACCTCTGGGAGCATCTGAAACGGTAATTTCATCACATGGACACCCACCCATAAGGAAATATGCAAAACATTCTTGAAGATCCTGAGAAATTAGGGCAAAAAATAAAGCCCCATCCTACGAAGCAGCATTGGAAAAAACTGATTTGCCTTCTTCTCCTTTTGGGATTGACCGGAACAGGTTTGAACCTGGGTCCGAAGGGTTACGAGTGGATGAAAAATTATCAGTGTGCGCAAAAGGAGCTGGGAGAAAAACATCCTGAAGAGGCTTTTCAATGTCTGGAGCGTTTTAGCCCCAAGGCCGCACATCTTTTTATCCAGCTGGGGATCGATCTTCGAAAATTTTATTTATCCGTAATCAACCAGTGGTTTGACCGGCGTCAGTTTCAAAAAGCGCTTGAAGTAAGCGAAACGGCCTGGCACCGGTTTCCCTGGGAGCCTGCTTTTTTAGGGGATCAAGCTTCAGCCCTTTTTTATCTCGGGAGATTCAAGGAAGCCGTTGATCACTTGGAAGCCTTCCTGAAACTGCCGCAAATAGAAATACTAAAAAAAGCAAATGGGGTGCGTTTTTATTTAGTAGCAGCTCAGATTTATCTCGGTGCTCAGAACATAAATCAATCCGAACATTATTTAGAAAAGGCGCTTGCTACGGAACCTGATAATGCGTCCGCTCATTTACTTTATGCCCGTTTGGAATCTTTTCGCGAGAACTCAAAAGCGATGTTGATGCACTACGAAAAAGTGAAGGCTCAGGACCCTAAACAACTGGTGTGGCAGGATCTTTTTTTGATGGCGATTCAGTATTTAAATTCTAATCAAACGGAAAAATTTGAAAAAATGTTTGCCGAGTCTCGCCGGACCTTTCCCAATGCCTCAGGTTTTCATCTTTTGTTGGCGCTCCAGTATCTTAAAGAAGGAAATTATGCGTCGGCTTATTATGAAATCCTGTTCGAAAAAGAAGTGGGACTTGCTGATGCGGCCTATTTTAAAGAGGCGATCCGCGAAATCGAAAAAAAGTTTCAGACAGCTTTTCAAAATCGTCCTGCCGAAACATGGCTTTTCCCGCTTTATCAATTTATTCATGGCCAGCAGGCTTACGAAGAAAAGGATTATCCTCGGGCTTTGGCCTGGATGGAACAATCCTTGCGTCAGGAAGAGCATCCCTTACAAAGTCTTTACTTAGGCCGCGCGTTAGCGGGCATGGGACAAACGGATAAAGCCATTGAGCATTATGGTAAGGCACTCAGTAAACAAGAGACTTTTGCCTTAGCCACAGCGGAATTGGCCGGACTTTATCTCCAAAAGGGAGTGAGAGAGACGGCTCAGACTCTCTGGGCCAAGGCACTATCAATGGACCCGCAGATTGCCCATCTTTCCCAGATTGGCGTAAAATTAGCTGAACAACAGAAGGGTGGCGCCATAGTCCCTTCGTCAATATCAGAAGCGTATGTTGCGAAATTAGCGGATTCTTTGATGCAGCTTCAACTCAACCAAACCATCTTAAAATCATTTGTCCATGCGTTTCAACTTGGAGTACAAAATTAAATTGTGAAACTGGCGGGCAATAGTTTTTTCTTCCTTCTTTATCTATGAGTCCTATGGAACCCATTCGCCGTAAAACGATATCCTTTTTGGTAATCCTCTTTTCATTTTTTTATTTTCCCATCCAAGGTTATGCTTTTGGGGTTTCTCAGCGAGAAGGCGCTGGTGGCTATCAACGCGAGAATGCCCAGTTTGTGATCTTACCCGTACAATTCTCAAATTTCTTTTACGATAACACACAAACTCAGGCAAGACTCATTGCCTATCATGTCAAGTATGATGGACTCGACAATACACTTACAGAGGTTTGGAATAATAACAGTCTTCAAGTATATCCCATGATGAAATTCATCGAGGATGCCAAAATTCGAGAAGAGTCCAATGGCCGTGCGGTAGGGCAGCTTTACCAGGATTTTGCGCAAGTTCTTAAAGATTCGGTCAGTGTTCTCTGGCCGCTTCTTGAGAAATCAAAGAGGTTTTACTTGGGAAGACAATTCGGAAATACGCTTAAACGGCTTCCTCATGATCTAACAGATGTTTATTTTGTGGTTCCTATGGGACTAGAGTTTGAGAATGAAAAACACGAAGTCTTTGGATTTTTAGGGATCGCAGTTGTGGATAAAGAAGCGGAGATTGTCACGGCTGCAGCGGTGCGTTATAGCCCCATTAAATATAAACAGTCAGAATTAGAAAATGAGTTTAGGAAATTAGCTAAGAGCTGTGCCCAAAAACTTCAAAAAGATAAAAACCCCACTTCGCATGCACCTCGGATGCCTGAATTGAAAAAAGAAGCAGGCGTCAAGCATTGAGATTCGCGATGACGTGTAAAAATGGAAGCATCAATTAGTGACCGACATATTTTTTCATCTCTTTTGCCCTGACGGGAAAATGATGCAGAGAAAAACTCGAATGAAAAATTATGCTAAATCTCTGGCCATGGTTTTATTATTTGGGTTTTCGAATTTTTTGTCAGCACAAGATTTCACAGAAGGATCTGTGGAACGCATTGAAGTGCTGCTGAAGCAAAATAATTTTACGGGCATCATTAATGAATTAAAAGGAGTTTCTGATTTAAAAAATATTTCTCCTGATAAGCAAGAATATTTTTCTAACTTACTAGTTCAGGTCAACATGGAAGGACAAGATAAAGTTGATGGAACAGTGAGCGCTTCAATTATGGAAGAGGCGGTTCGCCTATTTCCTAACCACCTCAGACTCCGAGTCAAATTAGGCAAAGAACTAATCGGACTAGCCCAGCTCAAGCCGGCTTTAGACGTGATGAGCTCTCCTGTGATTATGCCAGCAGCAAATGATGGAACTGGCGATCTGATTACAAAAGACAGAGAAGCTATCGTTGTGATGGCAGCCATTCAGGGAAATGCCGTAGGGCGTGGCGGCAATATCAAGCAAGCGCGAGAATTATACAAAATGGCTATTCGTATGGATCCTAACTGGGTAGGAGGTTATTTTTTACTAGGAGCATTGGAATTGGGACAAAGAAATAAAAAAGAGGCTAGTAAAAATCTTGGAATGGTTCTTAAATTGAATCCGCACCATGAAGGTGTCGCGGAGATTATCAAACTGCTTCCGGAAAAATCAGATACACATATTGAGGTGAAGTAGATGATGCAAATAGCCGTTCCTAATCGCCTGATTAAATCCATCCTGAAACTATTTTGCATCATTTTTTTCACTACTATGGCTTTAGGGATGGCCAAAAAGATTGAAATGAGTGATCATGAAATCTGGTTAAAAAAATATTCTATCTTGCTGCGTGCTCCGAAAGGTTGGGTCATCTCCTCAGACAGATATGCCTCGACCTGGGTTTCTAGACGTTTTTCACCAGGGCCAA
>CAZOOM010000024.1:27048-30441 GCA_964581425.1 uncultured bacterium
AGGTACTACCGTTACTATTTTTGGATTTGTCATGATTTAATTAAAGCTGTCTGAATCGACGGAGCTTTGGGTAGATCAGCTGGCACAGCGCATGGCGATTAAATCCGGGGCGGATCATGCCACTCGACAAGGAGAAGAAGAAGCCCTGCAAGTGGATGGTTTGGAGGCTCGGGCATTGTCCTATCAAGTTCAAACACCCAATGGATTATTTTTACACGAGTTTGTTCGTGCCGGAAGAGGAAAAAATAGCTTCGTTCTTACATTTTTTGGACTTCAATCACAGGCTTCAACAGACCATCCCATCTTCAGACAGTGGTTAAATGAAAATGTTTTTTTGACATCAGACAGCATTAAAAAAAGAAAAGCTCAAGCAGAAGCCGAGCAATTGTCAGAAAATCATTCGCCCTCCGACTGGAACCAGTTAAAAAGCCTCAATCAAATGTCTAAAGAAGAAATTTCACAAATATTGAGAAACAGAAAGCTGACTTTGCAGAATGGATCCGGAACCACATCGCAAAAGAATCCACATTTAAAGAACCGATCAAGGATTCTTCTCGTGGGCCCCGATGATGGGGGATTAAGCAATCTGCAAAAGCCCTTAGAAAAAGACGGTGTCGATGCGCATGTTATTGCGACAGATTAGTGCTCCATTCATTATGGACTGTGAAGACAAGTGTAGGGTGCTGCGATTACAAGAGGTTGTTTTAAATGAAGACCGCATTTCTAAATACAATCTCTCACATCTTCAAAAGGATTCTGGTATAATTCCGCGCCATGGATACTCCTGAAAAACCCAGTAATTTTATTCGTGATATTATTGATACGGATCGCGCGAACGGAAAACACCAGGGCCGAGTGCACACGCGTTTCCCTCCAGAGCCGAATGGCTACCTTCATATCGGTCACGCGAAATCAATCTGCCTGAATTTTGGAATTGCCCGTGATTATCAGGGCCTTTGTAATCTTCGCTACGATGACACGAATCCTGAAAAAGAAGATGTTGAGTACGTGGATTCGATCCGTGAGGATGTGAAATGGCTTGGATTTTCATGGGATGACCGGGAATATTACGCCTCAGATTATTTTGACAAGCTGCACGAACATGCCGTTACCTTGATCAAAAAAGGGAAAGCTTATGTTTGCGATTTGAATGCAGATCAAATGCGCGAGTACCGCGGAACGTTCACGCAGCCTGGAAAAGAAAGCCCCTTTCGGAATCGAAGCGTTGAAGAAAATCTGGATCTTTTCGAGCGCATGAAAAAAGGCGAGTTCGAAGAAGGTGTAAAAACCCTGCGCGCGAAAATTGATATGGCCTCGCCGAATATTACCATGCGTGACCCTGCGATTTACCGTATTAAAAAAGCGGATCACCACCGAACCGGGAGCAAATGGTGCATTTATCCGCTTTATGATTTTACGCACTGCATTTCAGATTCCATTGAAGGTATCACGCATTCGATCTGCACACTTGAGTTTGAAAATAACCGTCCGCTTTACGATTGGGTTTTGGATCAGCTTGGGATCCATCATCCTCAGCAAATTGAGTTTGCACGCTTAAATCTTACCAACACCGTGCTCAGTAAGCGCCGTTTGCTGGAGCTTGTGCAAAAGAAATTAGTTTCAGGATGGGATGATCCGCGGATGCCTACGATCTCAGGATTTCGCCGCCGCGGTTATACGGCATCTTCCATTAGAAATTTTTGTGAAAAAATTGGAGTGGCAAAATTTAACAGCACGATTGACCTTGTGGTGCTTGAAAACTCGATCCGCGAAGAACTCAATAAAACCGCACCTCGCGTCATGGCGGTTTTGGATCCGATCAAAGTCGTGCTCACGGACTATCCTGAAAATCAGGTAGAAGAGATGGAGGCAGTTAATAACCCGGAAGATCCATCCCAGGGATCGCGAAAGATTCCCTTTTGCCGCGAACTTTATATCGAGCGCGAAGATTTTAGAGAAATCCCGCCGCCTAAATATTTTCGTTTGGCGCCAGGGGCTGAAGTTCGTCTCCGCTATGGGTATTTCATAAAGTGTGAGAAAGTGATCAAGGATGTGCAGGGGAAAGTCATTGAACTTCATTGCACGCATGATCCGCTGACGCGTGGAGGCAATAATCCTCCTGACGGACGCAAGGTGAAGGGGACCATCCACTGGGTCTCGGCGCGACATGCCTTTAAAACCGAGGTCCGTCTTTATGATGTTCTTTTCAGCAAAAAAGATCCCAATGAGGTTGAGGAGGGCAAAGACTGTCTTTCCAATCTAAATCCAAAATCACTTGAAGTGATTCCTGAAGCCTATCTTGAGCCCAGTCTCAAAGAAGCGAAACCAGGGCAGCATTTTCAATTTGAACGAACGGCTTATTTTTTTGTGGATCCGATAGAAGCGAAACGGGGAAAAACTGTTTTCAATCGAGTGGTCTCCCTTCGAGACAGCTGGGAAAAGATCGAAAAACCCAAAAAATAATTTAAAACGCAGATTTTCCAAAGGGCTTGGCATAAGCATTAATCCTCACTATAATGTCGCCTCTGTTTTCCCAACGAAAGGCTGGTCTTTATGGACCGAAAAGAATTTAAGGAAACCGTTGAAAAAGCCCTGAATCAGGGTTTTGAAGCAGCAAAGAAGTCAGCCGCGTTTGTTTCTAAAAAAGTGGGGGAAGCTTCCAGGATGACGAAGCTTCTAGCACGAAAACTGACGCTGGAGCACAAGATCGGGAAAAAGTTTGCAGAGTTAGGTCACCGAGTTTATGACCTGACCGTACGAGAAAAAACAGAAATCGCTGGAAGTGATACTGAGATGAGCCGTTTGATAGAAGAGCTCAAGAAAATGGATGAGGATCTTACGGGAGTCGAATCCAAGCTTGAAGAAGAGCGTAAGCAAATGAAAAAGAAAGATTAAGCGAAGGTTCAAGGGGTTTTGATGGTTTATGTCTATGTGATCAAAAGCCTTCGTGATAATAAAAGATATATTGGAATTGCTAAGGATATTGCTAAAAGGTTAAACTGACATAATTTGGGCCGCAGTCAGTCTACAAAAGGTAGAGGACTTTTTGTTTTATTATATTCCGAAGCTTTTTCCTCATATCAAACTGCTCGTTTGCGTGAAAAATTTCTAAAATCAGGACAAGGGCGAATACTTCTTAATAAAATTTCTGCGCGCGTGGTGGAACTGGCAGACACACCAGCTTGAGGGGCTGGCGCCGCGAGGCATACAGGTTCAAGTCCTGTCGCGCGCAGAAATTTTGTTCTGGTTATTTGAAATTATGAGTAATGAAAATCAGTAGAGGCGAGCTTGAGGGGCCCGACAAAGTCGGGCGAGCTGGCTTGGCCGCCTATGGCGGCCGCCGCGAGGCATACAGGTTCAAGTCCTGTCGCGCGCAGAAATTTTGTTCTGGTT
>CAZOOM010000025.1:0-30155 GCA_964581425.1 uncultured bacterium
GTCTGGATGGGAAGGATTTCCTTCAATGCGGATCGGGCGGCCCATTTGAGAGGTGACCACTACGCCGGTGTGATGACCATTGAACGGTACCGAAGTTGAGTAAAAAAGAGGCTCGCCCGGGACTCGGTCTTCAACGCCCATGATTGAGGGCACGATTTCCTCTTTGGGCTGGCGGTCGCATCCAGCAAGGCCTGCCATCACAACCGAAGCTCCCATCCATTTCAAAAAATCACGGCGATCAAGACGTCCGTCTGCCGGAACAGCGCCAAATGGATATTCTTCTTTGAGAAAGGTTTGATATTCTTTGGTTTGCGCAAGTTCATCCAGGCTCTTCCACATACGTGGAATCTCGAGCTTGTTCATGGCCTTCTTAATTTGTGTGACTAAGGATTTTTGATTCATGGATTTTACCGGTGACAGGCGTTACAGTGGGTGACGCTTTGAACATCATATTTCTTAACCAGTTCTTTTTGCAAATTTTTATTTGACGGATCTTTTTTCCAGTTCATGTTAAAGACTTGTTCGCGCGGGCGCACATTCGGTTCGGGGTGTCGGTGACATCCGAGGCACCATTCCATGCGGAGCGTTTTTGATTTCCAAACGAGCGGCATTTGATCCACTTGTCCGTGACAAGAAACGCAGGCAATGCCTTTTGCAAGATGAATACTGTGATTAAAGTAAACGTGATCAGGTAAATCGTGCGCGCGATTCCACACAAGAGGTTTTCCGGTTCTGAAACTTTCCCGAACAGGTTCGAGCATGGGGCTGTCTTTCCACATAATGGAATGACATTTCATGCAAGTTTCAGTGGGAGGAATTCCAGCGAAAGAAGATTTCGCAGCTGAAGTGTGGCAAAAACGACAATCTATACCAAGTCCATCGACATGATGTTTGTGGCTGAACGGAACGGTTTGTTCGCGAGCCATATTTACTTTTGTGGAGTAGGGAGATCGGATCCAAAAATAAAGCCATCCGATTCCGATCGAAAGAACGGTCATAATTAAGACCGCGATACTCCACTTTGCCAGAGAATTGGCAGAGCGAGGAAACAACTGACCCATGAAATTAACCCGTGATTATTGTTTGATCTTACGAAAAAAATATGAGGCGTAAACGCGGTATGCTTTCGGGAGAAAAGCAGCACGCTTAATGATATTTTAGTCCAATTAGCTCAAAAAAAATAGAAACCAGTAACCTGTTGCCAGTAACCATGAGAATGTAAGGTTACTGGTTACCGGTTTCTGGTTACTTAATATTTTTGAGTTTAAATGAACAATACGACGAAAGCGGATTATACCAAAATAAAATTAAGATTCGATAGGAATTCTATTGGACGATAAAAAATCAGGGGCTATAATGCCCCTCCACAGCGTAAAGGGGTGATGCCACTCCCAAAAGCTGATGATTGAGATCCAAGGGGGTTCGCATGTTTGGAATCGGTATGGGCGAGTTAGTTGTTATTCTTTTGATTGTTCTCCTGCTTTTTGGGGCTAAAAGACTGCCGGAAATCGCGCGTTCACTGGGGCAGGCTATTAATGAGTTCAAAAAAGCTGGTAAGGACATTAAAGGCGATCAGGATAAGAATAATTCCGACGGTAAGTCCGCTTAAGCCCTTCCTTTAGAGCACGGTTGACCTTGACGAGGTCGTGCGTTGCGTCACAGAAGCGCCTAGCTTTTTATGGTAACTTTATAGTGTGACAATTTCTATATTTTGATAGTTAATGATAGAAGATTGTCAGATTAGAGAGTGATCATAAGAGACCTTAGGATGAAAACTAAAAACCTTTTTTCTCGTTACTTCGTTCTAGTTGGACTCATTTCCCTTATTCTCCTTTTTGGAGCTCACCACAAAGTTGCTTTTGCGGAGTATGTTGGCGCAGACACTTGCTCTGCCTGTCATTCGGATATCTACGAGAGCTGGAAATCTTCGATCCACGCCAAGGCCTACGATAATGAGGCATTTCAGAAAATCTGGGCTGAAAACAAAAAGAATCCAGCGTGTTTGGCGTGTCACACAACAGGACATCAGGCTGGGACCGATAAATTTTTCGCAGCCGGAGTGAGCTGCGAATCGTGCCATGGAGCTATGACTGAAGGCCATCCGGATACTGCGAAAATGGCAATTCCAGTGGCTTCAGAGATGTGCCAGTCCTGCCATAAAAAGACTTACCAAGAATGGAAAATGAGTCCTCACGGGGCGAAAAATATCCGCTGTTTTGACTGCCACAATGTTCATTCTCAAGGGTTGCGGGCTGGCGGAGGCGATAATCTTTGCGGATCGTGCCACGCCAATCGTTTGACAGATTTTGCTCACTCAACCCATCATCTGGAAGGTTTGAAGTGTGAGACCTGCCACATGCCCATGTATAAATCGCATGATACTGCGATTGAAGGAACTGGCGCTGCAGGGCATACGCTTTCCGTTGGTGTTGAGGTTTGCTCGCGCTGTCACGAAGATAATGTTCATAAGAGCTCCAATATTCCTCAACTACGCGAAAAAGTGACAGAGATTAATCAGCAAATGTCCGTTGCGGGCGTCGAAAATGTTTTTGATTTGAATGAAAAAGTAAAAGATCTTGATTGGCATCTAGCTCGTGCAAATCAAAGTGTCTGGGTGGTGGCAGTTCTCGCATTACTTTGCGGTCTGACCTTGGGCTGGCTAGGAGGTTGGTACCTTTATGCGCGAAGACAAAAAAAGTCAGGTGACGGAAACCATCGCTAAGCTTTCCCGGCGCGGGTTTTTGAAAGGGCTTTCTTTTCTTGGTGCGATTTCTGTCCTTCCAAAACAACTTTGGGCCAGTACTTCTGCCGTATTTCCTTCTCATCATGGGAAAATTTCTAAAGGAGAGGTTTTTGGCGCGCTTGTGGATCTCACGCGCTGCATTGGCTGCCGCGCCTGTTCTCGCGCTTGCGTGAATGTGAACAATCTTCATCCGGATGACGACGGATCGAATGTTTCTCTTCAGCACCGCGAAATTCCCACGTTTGATAAATGGTCGGTGGTAAATCCTGTTCATGGAGTAAAAACCGACGGATCTTCCTTTTCTACCAATATCAAAAAACAATGCATGCATTGTTTGGAACCTGCGTGCGTTTCAGTTTGTCCGGTGGGTGCGCTTGCTCAGACCGAGAAAGGTCCTGTGATTTACCGCACCGAGCGATGCATTGGATGCCGTTATTGCATGATTGCATGTCCGTTTGAAGTTCCTAAGTTTGATTGGAATTCTGGAATCTTTCCTGTTATTGGGAAATGTCAATTCTGTGCTCAAAACCGTCTCTACAAAGGGCTGCAGCCAGGATGTGTGGAGGCCTGTCCCACAGGTGCGCTGAAATTTGGAAAACGCCAGACCCTTTTATTTGAAGCCAAATCCCGGATTAAAGCCAATCCCGGAAAATACATTCCCCATGTTTACGGTGAAAACGAAATCGGAGGGACTTCCTGGCTTTATATTTCAAGCGTACCTTTTGAATCCCTCGGATTTAAAACCAAACTTCCATCTTCTCCCATTCCTTCTTTTACCTGGGAAGTGGTTTCTCGGCTTCCATTAGTTGTGGCTGCTCTGGCTGGAATTTTTGGCACGGTGGCAGCAAGTCTTGCCAAGGAAAAATCTGAAACTCCTGAGAAATCTCACAAGGATCCGTCATGACGATTCTAGGATGGATTTTTCTTGCCGCCGTTTTCAGTATTTTTACTTTTACTGCTTTTTGGGTTGCGTATGGAAAAAAATCAGAACGAGTTGGCAAAATTTGTCAGAGCACGGTTTTTATTTTTTGGGTGGTTTCTCTTGCCGTGCTCTTGATTCGTTTTTCTCGAGGGATTGGGCCTATTTCGCATATGAGTGATGCCTTCCCTTGGGGAGTCTGGATCGGACTTTTGCAGAGTGGAGTCGCGCTCGCAGGCGGGGGATTTGTTATTGCAGCTACGGTTCATGTTTTCCATATCAAACGTTTTGAAGTGATTTTGAGGCCTATGGTGCTTACGGCCTTTCTCGGATATTTGTTTGTAGCCATGATGCTTTTCATTGAAGTGGGAAGGCCTCACCGGCTTTGGCATCCTCTGATTATGTGGCAGCACACTTCGATTATGTTTGAAGTGGCTTGGTGCGTCACGCTTTACATGTCCGTACTTTTGATTGAGTTCAGCCCCGTAATTTTTGAACATCTTGAAATGCCGAAAGTCGTGCACGCGCTTCATGTGGCCGCCATTCCGATTGTCATTATGGGCGTCATTCTCTCAACCCTCCACCAGTCTTCCATGGGCTCGATGTTTCTTGTGATGCCTCAAAAAATTTACCCTCTTTGGTTTTCACCGCTGCTTCCAGTCTTCTTTCTTATTTCTGCGGTCGCCGTGGGACTCTGTGTGGCCATTATTGAATCTTTTTTTTCTTTCAGGATTTTTGGCCGTGGACTGGATCATGAATTAATCCTTGCGTTGGCGCGGGCGGCTAGAACCGTTCTCTTTCTTTATTTTGGACTCAAACTGTTAGATGTGTCTGCGCGTGGAGTCTGGGGATCAGTTTTCGCTGACCTTGGCATGGGGCTTTCTTTTGTACTCGAAATTGGCGGCGGAGTTCTGCTTCCTGCGATTTTATTTTCCATTCCTGCGGTACGTTCCAGGATCCGCGGGGTTGTGTTTGCTTCCTTTGCGGCTTGCGGGGGTGTGATTTTGAATCGCCTCAATGTGAGCTGGTTCAGCATGGTGCCTTACAGCGGTGTAAAATATTTTCCTACTTGGATGGAACTTGTGGTCCCACTTTTTCTTGTGACCGTCACGGTCACTCTTTTTGGTTTAGCGGTTCGCTACCTTCCAGTTTTTCCTCTGAATCCGAAAGAATAATTCGTCTAAAAATTCCAAAAAACAAATTCCAAGCTCCAAACAAATTCTAAAAAAATAATTTGGTATTTAAGTTTTTGAAATTGTCATTTGTTTGGAATTTGGGGTTTGGAACTTGGTGCTTGTCTCAGGGGACAGAGATTAGTTGCTTCTCTGTCCCCTGAGAGGAGTGGTTTTTTTTGCAGGCTTATGACAGAATAGGAAACAACCAAGGAGATCTGAATGGATCGATTAGTTCCAGTGAAGACCAAAGAAGCTATTCCATCAGAATATCGAGGCACGGCTATTGAGTCCTTATTTGATTTCCATAATCTCAGCCATCCTTATCCCAAGTACACCAACCCAGAACTTTTGGTCGGAATGTGCATGGATAACCGCAAGCATCTCAGGATTCCTGACAATTTTGCCTTTATCATCAGAACGGGCGGGGCCAATCTCCGCTACAGTGAGTTTAAAGTGTCCTTTGCGCTTGCCGTAGGCGGTGTTCGCTCCATTGCTTTGATTGGACACAATAAGTGCGGCATGGTTCATGTGATGGGGAAGCGGGACGCTTTTATCGAAGGGCTTGTTTCCGGAGCAGGATGGTCTAAGGAGCAGGCGGAAGAACACTTCCATCAATATGCCCCGATGTTTGAGATCGGGAATGAAATTGATTTTGTTCTGAGTGAGGTGAGGCGTTTGCGTGATCGCTATCCGAAAATTAAGATCGCGCCGATGGTGTACCGGCTTGAGGATAATCTACTCTATTTGATTCGTGAAAGTTAACTGATGTCGATAATTTCTTAAAGAAATCCGGGCTTAATGAAAAATTACATCCTGATTTTTTTTACGGTTCTTTTGGTTTTGATTTTCATTTTTGTTGCGGTTTGCGGGGCCGAACTTTATCTTCAGGTTAAGTGGTATCGGCACAATCTTCAGCGAATCACAAGTTTTTCAGACTTGTTTGAAATCGCCCCTTTTCTTCAAGTGCGTCCTCACCCGAATCCCGCTCCTGAAATTAATATTAATGAAGAGAATTTGCGGGGAGATCCAATTAATCTGGACCCAAGAACTTTTTTGATTGTGGTTTTCGGCGGCTCTACAACTTTTCAAATTAATTTGCCTTACGAGGAGTCTTATCCAAGAATTTTAGAGCGAAAACTCCGCGAAAAATATCCCGGAGTTAATATTCAAGTGCAAAATGCGGCGTGTGATTGGTACACGACCCAGCATTCTTTGATTCGTTATCTTTTTAAAGTTCGTCATTACAATCCCGATTTGATTCTTGTGATGCATGCCATTAATGACCTTTGTCGTAGTTTTGTTCCGGATAATTACAGCCGCCCTGGTGAGAAATATCGGGTGAATTACTCGCATTTTTATGGTCCTTTGGCTGCAATTGCAAATGGAGATCATCTGCCTTTCCGTTATTTTCTTCTTTGGGAATCTATCAAGTGGCATGTTGAAGCAATGCTTCCTTCTGCTTTAAAAGGGCGTATACCGCTCAAAGCTCCGGACGTTAGTTTGCCTAAAGTCAGCCGCGCAGTTCCTGTCTCTGAATTCAAAAGCTTGAAATCGTTTGACAAAAATCTACGGCTGTTTGCGCAAATGGCAAAAAGTTATTCTCAGGAGCTTATTTTTTTAACGCAGCCCAATGTTTATCGTGCAGATTTGACGGAGGAAGAGCAGGGGGATCTTTATTTTGGATATCATTATATGACTGAAAACGGAAGGACTCCTGACCTGGCTTCCTTGACTCATGCCATGAGACTTTTTAACGACACCACACTCCGAGTGGCAGAAGACACCCAAACACCAGTGGTGGACTTAGAAAAACACATTCCAAAAACTTTTGAGTATTTTGAGGATGATGTTCATCCTAAAGCTTCTGCGGCAGCCATTGAAGCGGAGCTTGTATTTAAAAAAATTGTGGAGCTTGGCGTGATTGATAAATGGGTAAGTCATCTTTCAAACCGAGAAAAGAACGTAGACCGTGAATATGAATTTTAATTTTTTTAAAATAGTTTCGGGCTATATATTTTTAGGAATGATTCTAAGCGCGAATGTTTGTGCGGCTGGTTGGAAAGAGACGCTGATGCAAAAGGTGCAAACCGTGAGTCAGGCAAGGCTTGATGACACGCAAATTGGGAAAGGGCTGAAAGAGGCCTTGAGTGTGGGGATCGATCAAGCGGTCGCTTCAGCCAGTCAAAACGGAGGATATTTAGACAATTCCAAAATCCGGATCCGGCTGCCGCAATCACTGGCTTCCACGGAATCATTTTTGAGAAAGATCGGATTGGGTGCCAAGCTGGATGAATTTGAAAAGAGCATGAATCAGGCAGCGGAGAAAGCCGCGCCTTCGGCAAAGTCGATTTTGCTCGAGGCTGTGTTTGGAATGTCAATCCAAGATGTGCAAGCGGTTTGGAAGGGAGGAGATACAGCGGCTACGCAATATTTTCGTGGCAAATCAGAGCCTGCGCTTCGTCAGTCTTTTCTTCCTGTGATGACGCAAGCGTTAAATCGTTATTCCGTGTCACAAAAATATAATCAGCTTGCGCAAGCGTATCAAAAAATTCCGCTTCCTTCGAAGCCCAAGCTGGTGCCTGTTGAAGATTACGCGACTCAAAAAGCTTTGGATGGACTTTTTACTCTTCTTGCCGATGAAGAGAAAAAAATCCGAACCGATCCCAAGGCTCGGGTAACAGATCTACTCAAAAAAGTTTTTTCAAACTCAGGGCTCTTAGCCACGAAGTCTTAAGAGAATGCATGATTATTGAACCTGTGATTCGTCCTCCTGCGGAGGCCGACAGTTTTCTCCTTCAAGTTACGCTTGGATGTTCTGCTCAAGGTTGTTCTTTCTGCGGCGCTTATCTTGGTAAGTCGTTTCATCCGAAATCGGAAGAAGAGATTTTTTTGGATATTGAAACCGAAGCGAAATCCAATCCCGATTTGCGGCGTGTTTTTTTAATGGATGGAGATGCGCTGGTTTTGAAGAATTCAAAGCTGATTCCGATCCTGAAAAAGTTGCGTGAAACCTTTCCTAGACTTTCCAGGATTTCTTCTTACGCCAACGGTCATCAAATCATGGCCCGGTCTGATGAGGAATTACGTGAACTTGCGGATCACGGTCTCAAACTTGTTTACATGGGTTTGGAAAGTGGAAGCCAGCGCATTTTAGATCAATGTCAGAAGCGCTCCACGGTGCGTCAAATGGTTCAAGGTGTGAGACGTGCCGAATCAGCTGGGATCAAGTCTTCTGTGATTGTGCTTTTGGGACTGGGTGGAAAAAAAGATTCTGAAGATCATGTGCGCGGAACCATTGAGGCTCTCAATGAAATGCAGCCTGCCATTCTCTCTTTTCTTTCGCTCATGCTGGTACCTGGGACAGAGCTGGATCAGGCCGCAAATCGCGGTGAGTTTGAGGAACTCGAATCTTTGGAGTTTCTTCGCGAGGCGCGCGATATTCTCCGGGGCCTTAAACTCAAACACACAGTTTTTCGAACCAATCACGCTTCCAACTATTTGCCTTTGGAAGGACGACTTCCGCATGACCAAGATGCGTTGGTGGATATTTTAGATGCCGCGGTCTGCGGCCAAATCCCTCTGCGGCCCGACACCTTCCGCTCCCTTTGATATCAAGGGTCCGAATACGCACGAAAAGAGTTTTCTTCCGTAAACGTTCGCTTCGCCGGAATAGACACCGGTTTGTGCTCGCTCACTCCCGTCACCTTCGATTTTGCATTCCATCCAAAATCTCGGTTCCGAGGTTCCTCCAGAAAACTCTTTTCGTTTTTTGTGAGCTTGATTTTAAAGATGCTCAGAGGGATCTCTTGAGCCGTTCCAGCAATGGGAATGGCTGGAACGCGCGAAAGCGAAGCGAAGGGCACTCAAACCGGAGTTTATCCGTGTGCCCTGAGCGGTCCCGCAGAGCATCTTTAAAATTAATAAGAAAAGCTTCGAGTTAGTATTTTATAGAATCCAAAATTGGGGGAGGAATAAATAAGCAGACATGCGGTTCTCGTGAGAGTAAAATTCTTTTCAACACAGGGACGGTTCTCGCTATCTCTTTGTGATCCATTGAGTTATACAAGATCCGTCCCTTTTGAATCGTTTTAGAATTAATGATTGTTGGGGACACTTCTTTCATAACTAATTACTAGAGATGGAGTTACAGAGAACCGTCCCTGAAAAATTGCAGGAGTTCTTATGATTCACGCATTTGCTGCACGTAAAGCCAAAGGAAAACTTACCCCTTTTTCATATGCCCCTAAAAAACTCGGATCGTGCGAAGTGATGATTCGTGTCACGCATTGCGGGATTTGTCACAGCGATGTTCACATGGTGGATAACGACTGGGGAATAGCGCAGTATCCGCTAGTTCCGGGTCATGAAATTGTGGGACACGTGGCTGAAGTTGGAAAAGAAGTTCAAAATCTTAAAGAGGGCATGCGCGTGGGCGTGGGATGGCAGTCCTCGAGTTGCCATCATTGCGAGTGGTGTCAAAAAGGTGAAGAGACTTGCTGCCCTGATATTGAAGGCGTTCTTGTCGACCGTCACGGAGGTTTTGCCGATTACGTTGCAGTGGACAGTTCCTTTGCGCTTCCTATCCCTGAAAAACTCAGCTCAGCCGGAGTGGCTCCGCTTCTTTGCGGCGGTGTGACTGTTTACACACCGCTTAAAAATCATGCACGACCTGCACTCCGCGTGGGCGTGATCGGAATCGGCGGACTTGGTCATCTTGCGGTTCAATTTGCCAATGCTTTTGGCTGTGAGGTGACTGCATTTTCAACCACACCATCCAAGAAAAAAGAAGCATTCGCACTTGGAGCACATCATTTTGTTGTGAGCCGTGATGCAAAACAAATGGCAAAGTCTGTGCGCTCGCTCGATCTTCTCATTTCCGCTGTTACTGCAGATCTCAAATGGTCTGCATGGATGGATCTGCTTCGTCCCAAAGGAAAACTGGTGATCGTCGGAGCGTCTCCGAGTCCGATTTCTGTTCCGGCCATGTCTTTGATCAGCGGCAGCCGTGGGATTGTGGGAAGCATGATCGGAGATCCTTCAGTCATTGCTGAGATGCTGGATTTTTCCGCGCGTCACAAAATTGAAGCCCAAGTGGAAGTGGTTCCTATGTCGCGTGTTAATTACGCCATCGACCGCGTGCGCGACTGCAAGGCCCGCTACCGCATGGTCCTCAAACATTAAATGAGTATTTGACGTAATGATTATCACGATTACAATCAAATCAAGCTAGAGTTGACACCTTCGAATAAAATTGTTTTTATCAATAAAATCAGGGAGGGGTTATGAAGATTCAAATTCGAAATGTTGTGGCACTCATATTTGTGGGATTGGCTCTTACGCTACTTGCACCGGTATCTTATGCGAAAACCGCCAAAGAAATTGATGTGAGTGTGGATGTTGCCTTGGAGCGGATTCAGTCCCAGAATCCCGGGACCAAGGATCTCCTCAAAAAATCCAAAGCAGTCTTAGTATTTCCGGCAGTTTACAAAATCGGATTTGGTCTTGGCGGAGAATACGGCGAAGGTGCTCTCCGTGTGGATGGAAAAACAGCCGGATACTACAACACGATTGGCGGTTCTTTCGGATTTCAATTCGGAGCCCAGGCCAAACGTATTTATGTTTTCTTTCTTGAGGACCTTGCACTCAAAAACTTTCAGGCAGCCAGTGGGTGGCGCGGAATCGCGGACGCATCTGCTGTTTTCGTGGATAAGGGAGCCAACGACTGGATCGATACTTTGAATTACAATGCCCCGGTAGTTACCTTTGTTGAGGATCAGCGCGGGCTGATGTTTAATTTGAGTTTGGAAGGCGCGAAGTACAACAAACTTGCGAAGTAATTAAGGATTACAGAAAAAAGGGCTGAGGGCCGCGTGTGAAAAACTTTTTTTTGGGCTCTCTATTTTTCTAATCGTGGCTTTGGTAGCCCTTTTATGGTCAAATCAATCTTAAAATTTGTCCACCTGCGCATTTTAGTCTCCTACCTTAAAAATCCCAAATAGGAATTATGCAAAACCTTAGATTTGTTAAGGTGCGATTCTCGATAAGAATATGGTTTCTTTTAATTGAAAGTGCTGGAAATTTTTGTGCAGATTTTTGTTTGCACAACTGTCAATACCAGCGTACGGATACGAAATAGGTATACATTATTGTGCGTACAATCATGATGACAGTCGTTTAACTCATTCGCGCTGATCATCATGAGTTAACTTGTTATAGCATTTTCAGGCATCCTCATAACCTCTTAGATGTATTTTCTGCCCTGCCTGAGTTGGCATCCTTCTTGCGTCAATAATGAAAATGTCGCTAAAGGAGAATGTCATGAAATTAAGAACTTTAAAAATGATGAGAACTATTGCGGCCGCATTGGTCGTGGTTTTTATCTTTAATACCACTCTTTGGGCCTCTCCCGAAGGGCCTGCTTCGATCACAACGGCTGTAATGCTGGGCCGCGAAGTCCATGTTGCGCCGCTCGTGGAACGTCTGGTCCTGCCTGAGGATCTTGGAAAGATTGAGGAACGCTATACCTCGGCTGCCATGGCGCCATCCATTATTCACATTCAGGAAGCCCATAATCTTTTTGAAGGACAGGTACGTGAGGAAGAAATTCTAGACTACCTCACGGAGAAGTATTCCGCTGACCTTCTTTTAGTCGAGGGGGCCTTTGGCGAGCTTGATGGAACTCTGACGAAATATTTTAAACACAAAGAAGACAATATCACAATGGCGGAAGACCTGACGCGGGCTGGGCTTTTTGGAGGCGTGGAGCGGTTTTTGTTAAAGCGTGTGCTGGACGGCAAGAAACCCGTGGCAGCTTACGGCATGGAGAATAAGGAGCTCTATCAGAAGAATCTTAGCCAGTTTCGTAAAGTTTTAGGACAGAGTGCCGGCAGTTCCCTCTTTCTGAGGCAATTGCGGAGCCAACTGGTTTCTTCGGCTTCAAAAAATCTAAACCCTGAGCTTCGGGCGTTTTTTCAAAAATATCTTTTCTTTCAAGATCATTCTGAGAGCATGGATGCCCATTTTGAGTTATTACGCAAAGCATCAAAGAAGCATCTTGGGATCAATTTGTCTAATCCTCGCCATCAATTTGAATGGCCGATGCTGGTACGGTATTTTAAACTCAAACATTTTGAAAAATTGCAGGATGCCGGGGCTGTGGATAAAGAAAAATACGAATTGCTCGAATCTCTTCAAGGGAAAGGGGCAGAGATTCAGGGGTATCTCCCTTGCCTGGAAAATTCGGAAATTTCCTGCTATGAAAAAATCTCCGGGCGAAAGGGCTACGGCGCCGTCCGGGTATTTTTCGAGAAGTTTTATCAGGCCTACCAGAAGGCCTTTTCGGATCGGGACGTCTCTTTATTCAAAACTTATCCGGCATGGACCCGACACGCCGCTTTAGAAATTCTTTCTAACGAAGTGAATTCGCAGCTGCTTTTTAAAGAGTCAGAAGAGTTAAGCCGCAAACTTCTTAAAACTCTGGCTAAAACGGAGGAGGAAAAGCGTTTGCTCCAGCTGTTTGAGGATGAGCAGCTTTTGAAAAAACTTTTCTCCTTGGAACTTTCTCCCGTGGATTATGAAAAAATCCTGGCGCGAAAAGAATTTCTAAGGCCTTCCCGCATAATGAAGCGCGCTGGATTTTCCAAGACGGTTGAAGGGGCAGCCCATCTAGATGCTTTATATGACATGGCACTATCGTTTTACGCTACGGCTCGTCAGCGCGAAGAAGTCATGAAACATGAAATGGCACGGCGCATTCGGGAAACCGGGAAGCGGGATGTCCTTCTCATTACGGGGGGATTTCATACCCGGGGACTTGCACACCTGCTTGTATCCGAAGGATATTCTTATCTGAGTATTCTTCCTACGATCGGAAATTCAGATGAAAAAACAGGTTACGAAACAGTCCTGTTATCTAAAAATGCCAAGTCCATAAATACTCAAAAAAATTCCCCGGAGGGCCTTTCTTATTTGCGCGGTCTGAGTCCGTCTATGGGAATTCCTCAAATGGCTTTAGTGGATTCTGCTTCAGCAGACCAATTGCGTCAGCGTGTCGGATCTTTCTTAGCGGAGCCTGATACGGAAGTATTTGCCAAAAATGGTTTTCCGGAACCAGCGCCGGTCTTTTCCGTTCGTTCAGAGGTAAGAAGCAAAGAAGACTCTGAAGCGCCGGAAAAAATACGGCTGACAATTCCGCCTGCAGCGCCGGAAAAAATACGGCTGACAATTCCGCTTGAAGCGTCGGCAACAATACGGCTGACAATTCCGCCACGGGCTGGTGGTTGGGTTGCCACGGCTCCTGATAAAGTAGTAAAACCTTTGATGGAAAGTCATAGATCCTATGCCTTTAGCCATGATCTTCTGGGGCCCAAGTTTCGACTCAGTGCTCTTGCCATCGCTGTAGGCGGAGCTCTTAGCCTCCTCGGTGCTCTAGTAGGATTGATGAGAGCTTATGCGCTTGGAGCATTATTCTTGCTGACTGGTGGAGCCTTAGCCCTGAGTTTTCTTTTTAAAATTGAACCCAAGTGGCTTCGAGAAGTTAAGAGCCGCTACATTGTCGATAGCGCTGAAAAAGCTGCCAATGTTTTGGTGGGTTTCGAAATTTTTCAGTCTCACGGTTTCGTGACGGGAAATGCAGCAGCCATTGGAGCTGTGCGAACCAAGCTAACTCCTGTACAAATTCCTGTATCGAATGTTACCTTGGATAGGTTGGCGGCTTTAGAGCCTAAGCTTACAGCACTTCAGTTAGAAGAGTTCGTAGAAGCGCGGATGAAGGAACTACCTGCATCTTCGTTGGATGAAGAATTTTTTGCCCCTCTTTTTGCCCCCAAAAATGCGCTTCAGACCCAACTGCATTCAGAGGTGCGTACAGATAGGGAAGAGCATCATTTGAAAAAGTGGATGATGGATCCTAGCAAATGGAGGAGCCCTCCTGATCCAGAAGTCGAGTTGAGGAAAAAAAGGGGGCTCTGGATCATTGGAGGTCTTGTTTTAGGTGTTATTTTAGCGTCTGTAGCATTTCACTACTTTTCAAGATATCAGGAGCGAAATATTTCTGCTAATAGGCAGGTGATCAGCGAACTTGCTTCCGAAAAGGTTTTGTGGAAGCTTGATTTGGATCCTGAAACAATGAAGTTTTGGGAAGATTTAAAATTAACAAAAGCTCAGATGAGAAGTTTAATTGAATATGTTTCCAGTCACGTTGACTATGATGTCAGTGGTGTCGTGGGGCACAATTCTGCTGTTTACCGTACCAGCAAACCAGCTCAAGGCGAAACCATGAGTCAAACGATAAGAAGGCTCACAGAAGAATGGCTAGAACAAAACCCAAAATCAACTCGCTCCGAGTTGAGGGGTGGAGATTTTTTTGCGGTAACAGGTACGGCTTCAAATCGAACTGATCGTTGGCATGCGTGGAGAATGCTCAATCACAGCTTTGATTGGTTCTTAAAAAATAAACTGGATCATGGTATGAAAGGTTTTGCGGTTGTCACTCTGCTTTTGATTGTGCCCTTGCTTGTGTCGGCGAACATGGTTTCTTGGGATTCATCGCTTGTTCCGCCACGAGGAGTCATCGATCTAGCTTTTGTGGAAGCTGGAATGATGTCAATTTACATGACTTTGTTTATGAGCGGCGGCTACGTTTTAGCAAATATGGCGGGTATTATTCTTCCGTACGTCATCTTTATGAAAACCAAGCAAACTCAAGACGATCTGGTTTTGCTGGAGGATTTCACAAATACGAAAGCGCTTCAGGATTTCCAGAAAGGAAATCGTTATATTCGAATATTAAATTCCATGCCCGATTGGATTCCTGACCGGATCTTGATAGATGTTTTTAAGCAGACTTCTCGGGGTTTCAAAATGGGATCAACGTTGCTTTTGTTAGCAAGCGTAGCCTCGCTTTTTGTAAATCCCGGAGTTTCACTTATTTTTGTGCTCCTATTTGCGATTGGATTTTTGTGGCAGATTGGAAATTATTTGCCGCAAAATCTCCAAAGCGGGACTTTAAGACCAGCTTCTGATGTCAGATTTCGCTCCGAAGTGAGGAGTAGAAATATGACCGCATGGGGTCAAGAACCTGAGTCGGTTCAATCAAAGATTGTTTGGCGGCCTTTAATTGGCTCTGCATCCGCTACGGCGATTCTAATTGGGTTGACGTTGTTAGTATTTGGGGAAATCTTTTGGGGGGGGATTGTCACTGGAGTAGGCGCAATTGTGTTCTCTTGTGTCTATCTCTCGCTTAGATCTAAATCAAGGGCCTTACCCGAAAAAAATGTGACTGGGCGTGGAGGACAATCGCATGGAGAAGTTCCTGTTGATTCATTATCAGCGCGCGGAGGTCAGGCAAGCGGAGCTGTTGTTTCTCCTGATCTGACGAGAGGAAAAACAGTGCGAGTAGCTCCAGTTAGCCCTAACCGTTCAGAGCTTCGGGAAATCTTTGAAACTCCAAGAACCCTTTTGGATCTTGTTGAGTACGGAAAGCAGTTTGGAGTTGGATTACCCTCCGTGTTCGCCGTCACTCGGGCATCAGGCGGAGTGGCGCCTTTGGTCGTCACTGCAGCTCCCAGTGTTACCGGTGTCCAAACGGGGTTCCTCAAAGCGCTTGAAAGCCGTGCAGGAGTTCCGGTTTCCTCGGATGCCGCGCTTTCCAGTCTACAGAAAAATGATCGGGCCGTCCGGATTTGGAATGCGGTTAGTAAACTTTCTTCGGATCGTGTGATTGCGCCGGTGGTGCTCGCGAAAAATACAGAAGAGTCTCAAATTCGATTGGTGATGCAAGTCATCCTGACGCTTCTTTATCGAAGCAAGAAAGAGGGATTTCAACCTGCAATCCTGACTCAGGATGCGGCCTCGACTCAGAAGATAAGAGCACTTTGGAAGCGAATTCTGGCCGAGGAAGCAGAGGATCTGGCGCAGGTCCTTGAAGGACGGCTTCTCATCGGAGAAGAGGGATTTTTGAAATCACGCATTCGTTATCAGCGATCCGTCACTATTTCCCTGAACAGTCAGGATCCTTTGAGTGCAATCAGATTCTCAGATGAATCTCAACTTGGGGTGATTGGGTATGAAACGGTTCAGGGAACTCCTTTTAGAGCCCGGAACACGGCTGGGGCTGTTTTTTTAGAATCAGTCGAGGCGCGTCTCTTTGGTGTTCCGGCGACTCACTTAAGACAGCGAGTGGTCGATCAGATGCTGGCCATGGAAAATGAAGAAGCGCTGCGTGCAACTCAGGCGGTGGTACAAGCGCTGACTGCCGTGCGCCGCACGATGATCATGGCGTAATGAAAGGAGGGCGTTCGGGAATGAAAAAGCTGAGTGTAGAAGCCAAAAAACATTCAAATGAAAATATTGTGGGTTACGACGAACGGTTTTTTGATTTGGGAAATAAGGAGTTTAAGCAAATTGCGCAGAAGTTGCGATCGATGCGGAAGGATAAAGTTTTAAGTCTTCGAGTGAATGGGGAAGACTTGAAAAAGATTAAACGCAAGGCGGCTTCGCTTGGAATTAAATATCAGACGTTTATTTCCGAAGTCCTGCACCAAGTCGCCCAGCAGTCCTGATTAAACCATTGAGCGCTTGATTTCAAGATCACAAGATCGGAATGAGTCTGAAATCCTGTGCTCTTGTGCTCAGGTGCCCTAGTGTTCCGTTAGGAGAGTGCGTGGGCTTTTAGATCCTTAAGATCCACAAATTCGAGCGCAGAAATATGAGTGGCTTCGAGGTCCACTCGCGGGGCTTTTCCAGCTTCAAGTGCTTCCTTCCATCTTGTCACACAGAGACACCACTTGTCTCCTGCCTGGAGTCCAGGAAACCCCCAATCAGGAATCGGAGTTGAGAGATCGTTTCCGCGTGACTGACTGAATTCCAGAAATTCATCCGTGAGTTCTACACAAACCAGATGCAGTCCGAGATCTTCTTTTCCAGTCCGGCAAAATCCATCCCGATAAAATCCAGTCATGGGGTCTTTGCAGCAGGACGTGAGTTCGGTTCCAAGAACATTTTTAGGATGCATGGCAATAGCTCCTTTAATTTAAAATTCCAATATCCAAATTCCAAGCACCAAACAATCACCAAATTTCAATGTTCTAATTTTCAAACCGCAAGTAGGATTGTTTGGAATTTTTGTTTTTGTAATTTGTTTGGATTTTGGATTTTGGAATTTGCGATTTGGGATTTCACGATTGACCTGAAGCTGCTTGGTCAAGCATCCAAATCAGATTTCCTGAAGAGGGTTGAATTCGGGCTGCAGGATAACGGAAGGCGTGATCTTCTCGCGATAAAATAGACCGCAGAACGTTTCGCTTATTTTCTCCAGTGATGAGAAATAAAATATTTTTAGCGGCATTCAAAACCGGGAAAGTCAGAGTAATTCTGGGTTCTGAACTTTTAACCCGAGCCGGAACGACCCACTGATTTTGCTCTTCCAGTGCCGTATCGTCAGGAAAAAGTGAGGCGGTGTGGCCGTCTTCTCCCATGCCAAGCAGAATGAGATCAAAAACAGGGAAAATATTTTTCATGTCAAAAAAAGTTCTCAAATTTTTTTCATAGGCTCGAGCACTTGCTTCAGGAGATTTGAGCTGCGTGGGGATGGGGTGAACATTGCTGCGCAAAATACGCGCTGGATCCAGCAGGTTTTCGCGTGTCATTCGAAAGTTGTTCCGTGAATCCTCTTGAGGAACCCAGCGCTCATCTCCCCAAAAAAAATGCATGCGCTGCCAGGGAAATTGATTTTTAAAATCGGGGCCTGACATTTTTTGAAAAAGACCTTTAGGCGTTGAGCCTCCGGAAAGAGCGATGGAAAATCGCGGCGAAGATTTTGCAAGGTGAAGAATCCATTCAGCAGCAGCCTGAAAAATCGCTTCGGCATTTTCAAAAACACGAACATTGGAAGGCAAATGATTCATGACTTTAAATTCCAAATCCCAAGCACCAATAACCAAACAAGAACCAAAATCCAATTTCCAAATTCCAAGCAATGCTATTTTGATTCGTTTGTAATTTGAGATTTGCAAATTGTAACTTGTTTGGAATTTGGGATTTGGTTTTTGGAATTTTTAAATATTGGTTAAACATTGTTCCAGCTTCGGCCATCTTTGGTCATGAGTTGATCGGCTTCTTTGGGTCCCCAAGTACCTGACTCGTAACCAAGAAGAGGAAGCTGACGGCCTTGTTTGAGCAGTGTCTCCACCAGAGCCCATGAAACTTCGACCATATCTTGGCGGACAAAGAGCGTGGGGTCGCCGTGCATGCAGTCCAGGATCAAACGTTCGTAGGCTGAAAGATCTTTTTCATCAAATACCGTGGCGTAATTAAATTCAAGTCCCAGAGTGGCCATGCACATTTTCGGGCCGGGATGTTTGGCATTGAATCCAATTTGAATGCCTTCATCCGGTTGAATTTGAATGATGAGTTTGTTGGCCGGAATCTGGTCCGGGGCCACGCGTGAAAAAATGGAATGGGTGATGGGCTTAAATTGAATAATGATTTCTGTGTCTTGGTTCGGGAGGCGTTTGCCGGAACGTAAATAAAAGGGGACGCCTTGCCAGCGCCAATTATCAATAAAGACTTTAAGTGCGGCAAAGGTTTCGGTTTGAGAATCAGCGCGAACACCGGGTTCGCTCCGATAAGCAGGGACCCCTTTGTCTTTGATTTTTCCGGCCGCATATTGGCCGCGGACAAAGCAGGATTTCAGAGTTTCAGGAGTCAGCGTCCGAATCGAGCGGAGCAGTTTTACTTTTTCGTCGCGATAGTGCTGAGGATCAAAATTGAGCGGCGGTTCCATGGCCACCAGCGTGAGCAGTTCCAGCATATGATTTTGAAACATATCTTTTAAAACACCCGCGTTGTCATAATAACCTGCGCGATGTTCAACTCCGAGCGTTTCAGCTGCGGTAATTTGAATGTGATCAATGTACTGACGGTTCCACACGGCTTCGAAAATCGAATTTGCAAAACGAAACATCAAAATATTCTGGACCGTTTCCTTGCCAAGATAGTGATCAATCCGGTAAATCTGTCTTTCGCTGAGTCCTCCCAAAGAGTTTTCCGTAAGAGACCGCGCTGAGGCTAGATCCTGACCAAAAGGTTTCTCCACCACAAGCTGAGTGGCCGGCATTTCTGAGGCATCAGGAATCAGGATTTTTGCCTTGACCATATTTTCAATGGTTGAGAGATAAACTTCCGGAGGCAGTGCGAGATAGGAAATCAAATTAGCGCCGGTTTGATGTTTTGCGGCAAGACCATCCACTTTTTCTTTGAGTGGAAAGAAAGTTTCTGCCTGTTCGTAGGAGCACGCCGAATAGTAAACCATTTCACAGAGTTTTTGGATCAGTTCAGGGTCGCGTTTAGGATCGCGGGCAAGCGTTTCAGAAAAATATTTTTTGAATTCATTATCTGTCCAGTTTTTACGCCCCGTTCCCAGAATAAAAAACTTGGGCGGTAAAAGTTTTTCCCGAAACAGATTAAACAAAGAGGGGATGAGCTTACGCTGGGCCAGATCGCCGGAGGCGCCAAAAATCACGATACCGCACGGCCGGTGCGGTACTCGCTCAATGCAGAGCTGATCATGGGCCGTAATTTTAATCGGTACTCTTGTTTCCATAGCTTTCTATAAATTCCAAATCCCAAAATCCAAATTCCAAACTTGGTGCTTGGAATTTGTGATTTGGCGCTTAATTAAATTATTCCCACTTGGTGTGAAAAATTCCAGGTTTATCAGTGCGTTCGTAAGTGTGTGCGCCAAAATAATCGCGCTGGGCCTGGATTAAATTCGCAGATCCTTGAGCCGTGACATAGGATGCAAAGTAAGAATACGATGCATTCATGGCCGGCATCGGGATTCCGTGATCAAGGCCTAAACGAAGGACATCTTTCCAATCGTTCAAGGAAGATTCCATGTCTTTTTTAAATCCAGGATCAATCAAAAGATTTTTCAGATCCGGTTGACGCTGGTATGCTTGACGGATCCGATCCAGAAAAACGGCGCGAATGATGCAGCCGCCTTTCCAGATGCGTGCAATTTCACCCAGGTTGAGCGCGTAATCATAATGATCACTCGCAGCTTTCATGAGCGCAAAACCCTGAGCATAAGAGCAAATTTTTGCAGCGTAAAGTGCTTTCATTAATTTTGAAAGCATCTCAATTTCCATTTTCGGCGCTGACTTTGATTTGAGCGAAGGATAAACCGAAGCCGCATAAAGCCGTTCTTCTTTTTGTGAACTCAAAATGCGTGCGTCCACAGCAGCGGTGATAGTTGGAATGGCCACGGCTTCTTCCATGGCTGCTTTGACAGTCCAAGTTCCGGTTCCTTTTTGGCCTGCTTTATCAAGAATGTGATCTACCAGATGGGAGGAGCTTTGAGGTTCTTTATAAGCCAGCACTTTGGCTGTAATTTCAATGAGATAACTTTGCAGCGCCCCTTCATTCCATTTGTGGAAAATTCCAGACATGGTTTCTGGGGAAAGGTGCAGACCTTTTCGCATGAGGTCATAAGTCTCAGCAATCAACTGCATGTCGCCGTATTCAATTCCGTTATGGACCATTTTGACAAAATGACCAGCCCCGCCTTTTCCAATGTGAGCCACGCATGGGCCGGAATCAGATTTGGCTGCAATTTTTTCAAGTAAAGGTAAGAGTTTTTGAACGGCGTCCGCATTTCCTCCAGGCATGATGCTGGGGCCCCAAAGAGCGCCTTCTTCTCCACCGCTTACTCCCATGCCAATATAATGGAAGCCTGCATTGGTCACAGCTTCAGATCGGCGTTCCGTGTCCTTGTAAAGGGAGTTTCCGGCATCAATCACAATATCTCCTGGCTTGAGAAGGGGAAGAAGGGCATCGATGACATCATCCACTGGTTTTCCGGCCTTAACCATAATGACAATCCGGCGAGGAGGAATCAGCGAAGAGACAAATCCCGGAAGATCTTGGAATCCCTGAATTTTTTTCCCTCGACCTTCGTGATTCACAAAATCCTGAGTAACTTCAGGGGTCCGGTTGTAAACCGCTACGCGAAACTCATTACGCTCCATATTGAGGACGAGATTTCGTCCCATAACCGCAAGTCCGATAAGTCCGATATCATTTGGCATAAAATAATTCCTTTCCTCTTCTCAAATGTTCTTTAAAAGGGGACGGCCCCTTATTTGAGCGAGAGATTTTATCATCGACTTACAGTTTATGATAGAATGAGTTTTCAAGAGACAAACTGATGTTCCAATATCAAGATCCGTTTCCACTTGGCAAAGATTCTACCGTCTACCGCTGTCTCTCTCGTTCTGGGGCAACTCTGGAAAAGCAAGGCGGACGCGACATTCTCAAAGTCAGCCCCGAAGCCCTCGTTCTTCTTGCCCGTGAAGCTTTAAATGATGTGAATTTTTATTTCCGCAGCGAACACCTCTCGCAAGTTGCTAAAATTCTTCAAGATCCTGAAGCCTCGGATAACGATCGATTTGTGGCCATGACTATGCTTCAAAATGCTGTGATTGCTGCCAAAGGGGAACTTCCTTCTTGTCAGGACACTGGGACAGCTATTGTGATTGGAGAAAAAGGTGAGGGGGTTTGGACGGGAGTGCATGACGAGGCTTACTTATCTCAGGGGATTTACGAAACTTATCAAAGTAAAAATCTTCGCTATTCCCAAATGGCCCCACTTTCCATGTTTGAAGAAAAAAACACGGGAACAAATTTGCCGGCTCAAATTGAGATTCATGCGGCTCAGGGAAATGAATACCGGTTTTTATTTCTAGCCAAGGGCGGAGGCTCTGCCAACAAATCCTTTCTTTATCAGCAGAGTAAGTCGCTTCTCAATGAAAAATCTCTGGAAGATTTTTTGCGCGAAAAATTAACCTCGATCGGAACAGCAGCTTGTCCTCCTTACCATCTTGCGATTGTGATTGGAGGAACGAGTGCAGAAGCTACGATGAAAGCCGTGAAACTGGCTTCAGCACATGATCTCGATCATCTTCCCACGCAAGGAAATGACGGGGCTCAGGCTTTTCGTGATCTTGCATGGGAAAAGAAAGTGATTCAAATTGCGCAGGATTGCGGGATTGGCGCCCAATTCGGTGGGAAATATCTGGTTCATGATGCGCGCGTGATACGGCTTCCGAGACATGCGGCTTCTTGTCCTGTGGGAATTGGCGTAAGCTGCAGTGCGGACCGGAATATCAAAGGGAAAATTACAAGCGAGGGCATTTTTCTCGAAGTGCTTGAAAAAAATCCTCAGAAATTTTTACCCGACGTTAAGACACTTCAAATGCAGCAAGCGGTTCCGATTAATTTGGACCGGCCGATTGAAGAGGTGCTGAAAGAGCTTGCGAAGTATCCTGTCAAAACGCGACTGGCTTTGAGCGGTACTATGATTGTGGCGCGCGATGTGGCGCATGCGCGTATCAAAAAAATGGTGGAATCCGGGAAACCCATGCCAGACTATTTCAAAAAATTTCCGGTTTACTATGCGGGGCCTTCCAAAACGCCGGCAGGAATGCCCACAGGGAGTTTTGGTCCCACGACCGCAGCGCGCATGGATCCTTACGTTGAACCTTTTATGAGTCTCGGTGCTTCTCGGATCATGATTGCTAAAGGAAACCGCTCTTCTCAAGTGGCTGCTGCTTGCAAAAAATATGGCGGGTTTTATCTGGGTTCTATCGGTGGACCTGCCGCAATTCTTGCTCAGGATAATATCCTCTCCGTCGAAATTTTAGATTTTGAAGAGCTTGGAATGGAAGCTGTGCGCAAAATCAAAGTTAAAGATTTTCCAGCATTTATTATTTGCGATGACAAAGGAAATGATTTTTTTGTTTCTCTTGGAAGCCGTGGAAGCGAAGTCTAAGAATGAATCGAGTGCACTTTAGGGGACAGACATTCATTGCTTGTCTTTCTCCTAAAGATAATCAGAGATTCTTGATATGAAATGGATCCATTTGACGATTGGCGGAGTGGCGGGCACCTTTGCACGTTACTTTTTATCCGGCGCAGTCTACCGCTGGCTGGGTACGGATTTTCCCTACGGAACCTTGATCGTGAATCTGCTCGGTTGTTTTCTGATCGGTCTTTTTGCTGTGCTTTCCGATGAAAAATTTCTTCTCAGTCCGAATGTCCGAATCCTGCTTATGGCCGGATTCTGCGGAGCCTTTACCACCTTTTCCACTTTCATGTTCGAAACAGCAAATTTAATACGCGACGGAGAAATGCTCCGTGCCTTTTCTAATGTCCTGATCAGCGTGATCATTGGTTTTTTTGTTTTTCGTTTAGGTATGCTGACCGCAGAAATCTTTTAAGGAGATTTTTATGAAGATTCCAGAAGAAGGAAAGCTGCTCAGAATTTTTATCGGCGAACAGGATAAGTGGGAAGGCAAGCCGCTCTATCAAGCCATTGTAGAGCTTGCGCGTCAAGAGAGAATGGCCGGAGCCACGGTGCTTAAGGGTATTGCCGGTTTTGGAGCTAAAAGTCATCTTCATACGGCCAAACTTCTTCGACTTTCTGAAGATCTTCCCATGGTGGTTGAAATCGTTGATAGTGAAGAAAAAATCCAATCTCTTCTTATTTTTTTAGATGGAATGATCAAGGGCGGGCTCGTGACTTTGGAAAAGGCAAATGTACTTTTTTACCGTCCCGAATAGTCTTCATGTGACGGCAATCACAGACTTTTTTAGGAGGTTCGACTATCTTTATATTATAGATAAGCGAGAGCTGAACAAACGCTTTTTTCTGAATTCAATTCCCCCTGTTTGATCAAAGCGCTAGAAGTGTATTTGTGGGGACTACGTATTTATAACCATTCTACGAGAGGCTAGGTGCAAGATGGCAAGACAGCAAAAAATGATTGATGCCAACGAAGCCGTTGCTTACGTTGCATACCATACGAATGAAGTGATCGCAATCTATCCGATCACACCTTCTTCCAATATGGGAGAGTGGGCGGATGCATGGAGCGCTGCGACCAAACCCAATATTTGGGGGACCATTCCGTCTGTCATCGAAATGCAATCTGAGGGCGGAGCTGCCGGTGCGATTCATGGAGCGCTTCAAGGTGGAACCCTTGCGGCAACGTTTACGGCGTCTCAAGGTCTTCTCTTGATGCTTCCCAATATGTACAAAATTGCAGGAGAATTGACTTCCACCGTTTTTCATATTGCAGCGCGTTCGCTCGCGTATCAAGCTCTTTCTATTTTTGGAGATCATAGCGATGTGATGTCTGCTCGATCCACAGGATGGCTCATGCTGTGTTCGGGTTCTGTTCAAGAAGCCATGGATCTTGCACTCATTTCTCAGGCGGCAACTTTAGAAGCACGGCTCCCAATCCTGCATTTTTTTGATGGCTTCCGAACTTCTCACGAAATTAACAAAGTTGAAATCCTGTCCTTGGATGACATGAAGGCCATGATTGACGATCAACTGGTTGCTGAACATCGACGCCGCTCTCTTTCCCCCGATCATCCCGTGCTTCGCGGAACGGCCCAGAACCCTGATGTTTATTTTCAGGCCCGGGAAACCGTCAATCCGTTTTATGCTAAAGCCCCCCAGATCATTCAAAAAACCATGGATAAGTTTGCCAAGATCGTGGGCCGCCAGTACAAATTGTACGAGTATTTTGGTGCGCCGGATGCCGAACGTGTAGTGATCTTGATGGGTTCTGGAACTGAAACTGTTTCTGAAACTGTCAAAGTGCTGCAAGCTAAAGGCGAAAAAGTTGGAGTGGTGGTGGTTCATCTCTTTCGACCTTTTGATATTTCTAGTTTTGTGAATGTAGTTCCCACAAGCGTGAAAAAAATCGCAGTGTTGGATCGGTGCAAAGAGCCGGGCGCTCCTGGAGATCCTCTTTATCTTGATGTGATCAACGCTTTTTATGAAGCCAGTCAGCAGGGGATTTGGAAAGGTAAGTCGGTTCCTAATATTACGGGTGGTCGCTATGGTCTTTCGTCTAAAGAATTTACACCTTCAATGGTCAAAGGTTTATTCGATTCCTTAAAACAGGAAAAAACCAAGAATCATTTTACCGTGGGCATTCACGATGACGTGACGAATACCAGCATTCCTGCAGATCCTGAATTTCACATTCAGGGTGAAGGTGAAATGACCGCGCTTTTTTATGGCCTTGGTTCTGACGGTACGGTGGGTGCTAACAAAAACTCGATCACTATTATCGGAGAAAATACACCAAACCATGCTCAGGCATATTTTGTCTACGACTCAAAAAAATCTGGAGCCGTGACGGTTTCGCACTTGCGTTTTGGACCCAAGCCGATTCGTGCCCCTTATTTGGTGGAGCGCGCTCAGTTTGTCGGATGCCATCAGTGGAACTTCATTGAGCGTCTTGAAGTTTTAAAACTTTTACAGCCGGGCGGTGTTTTTCTTTTGAACAGTCCTTACAGCGCAGAGGAAGTTTGGAAGCATCTTCCCAAGGAAATTCAAAAGGAGTTGATTCAAAAGAGACCCAAGTTTTATGTGATCGATGCAGTCAAGGTTGCCAAAGAAACGGGTATGGGAAGCCGCATCAACACCATTATGCAGGTTTGTTTCTTCGGGATTTCCGGAGTCCTTCCCCGCGAGCAGGCAATTATTGAAATTAAGAAATCGATTCACAAGTCCTACGCCAAAAAAGGGGATGAGATTGTAAAAATGAATCTTCTCGCTGTAGACCAAACACTTGTGAATTTGCATGAAGTCAAAATTCCGGCAGAAGCCAACGGTACCGTTCCTTTCCGTTCTGGTTTAACAGGAGAGGATGAGGACTTTGTCCATAAAGTTCTGGGAGAAATTTATGCGGGCCGCGGGGATCAGCTTCCTGTAAGCGCCATGCCGATTGATGGAACCTATCCCACAGGAACTGCACAATTCGAAAAACGAAATCTTGCACTCGAAATTCCGATTTGGGATCCAAAGGTTTGTATCGCTTGCGGAAAATGCGCCATGGTTTGTCCGCATTCCACCATCCGAATCAAGGCTTATGATGCCCAAAGTTTGCAAGGGGCGCCGGCATCCTTCCAATCTTGTGATGCCAAAGATCCTGCCTGGAAGGGAATGAAGTACAGTATTCAAGTGGCTCCTGAAGATTGCACGGGCTGCGGCATTTGCGTGGAGGTTTGTCCTGCTAAGAATAAACAGGAAACGCGTCTCAAAGCCATTAATATGGAAGCGCAGCCTCCGATTTTGGAACGCGAAAAGAAAAACTGGGAATTCTTTTTAACACTCCCTGAACTAGATCGCCGTAAAGTAAATCCAGCCATGATTCGGCAGCAGCAAGTTCAGCAACCACTTTTTGAGTTTTCCAGCGCGTGCGCAGGATGCGGCGAAACTCCTTACATCAAACTCATGACCCAGCTTTTTGGTGACCGTGCCGTGATTGCCAATGCAACAGGTTGCTCTTCGATTTACGGCGGCAATTTACCCACCACTCCGTACACAAAAAACAAAGAAGGCCGCGGGCCAGCCTGGTCAAACTCACTTTTTGAAGATAATGCTGAGTTCGGGCTTGGTATGCGTCTTTCGGTAGATAAACAAAAAGAATTTGCTGCCGAGCTGCTTAAAAAACTTTCGTCAGAAATTGGAAATGATCTTGTGCAAGCCATTCTCGAAGCCAGACAGGTGAGCGAAGCAGATATTTATGATCAGCGTGAACGTGTGGAACAGCTTAAGACCAAACTGAAAGCATTGACTGCCAAGGAAGCGTTCCTTCTTTCCGAAGTCGCGGATTATTTGGTGAAGAAAAGCGTTTGGATCGTAGGCGGTGATGGCTGGGCGTATGATATTGGTTACGGTGGTTTGGATCACGTGCTTGCCACGGGTCGTAACGTCAACATTTTAGTCTTGGATACTGAGGTTTATTCCAATACAGGCGGTCAGATGTCAAAATCTACACCCCTTGGAGCTGTGGCTAAATTTGCAGCAGGCGGAAAACCCACGGGCAAAAAAGATTTGGGGCTTATGGCCATGACTTACGGCAATGCGTATGTTGCTAAAATCGCGATGGGAGCCAATGACGAGCACACGCTTAAAGCTTTTCTTGAAGCGGAAGCGTATGAAGGACCCTCTATTATCATTGCTTACAGTCACTGCATTGCGCACGGAATTGAAATGCGCACTGCGATGCAGAATCAGAAAATGGTGGTTCAGAGCGGACAGTGGCCTCTTTTCAGGTTCAACCCAGATCGCATGGCCAAGGGCGAGAATCCTTTTACGCTCGACAGCAAAGCGCCGACGATTGCGGTGGAACAATATCTCATGCTCGAAAACCGGTTCAAGATGCTTACCAAGAGTAAACCGGAAGAAGCGAAACGACTTTTCAAACTTGCGGCAGATAATGCAGTGACTCGCCGCAAACTTTATGAATATCTGTCTCAGGGCGTTGTCGCGCCTAAGGTGGAGCAGGCACAACCAGTTAAAGCGGGGGTATCATGAGTCTCAACTTATCAACCACCTATTTAGGTCTCAAACTTAACAGTCCGTTTGTCCCATCAGCTTGTCAGCCGCTTACAGAATCCATAGATAACATCAAAAAAATGGAAGATGCGGGTGCTGGCGCGATTGTGATGCATTCTCTTTTTGAAGAGCAAATTATTGCAGAATCTTTGGATCTTCATCATCACACTTCGGCCAATACCAATAGTTTTTCAGAAGCAGCTTCGTTTTTTCCTGAACCGGATGAGTATGTCCTTGGACCTGATCAGTATCTTGAGCACATTGTAAAAGCTAAAAGAGCAGTAGGAATTCCTATTATTGCAAGTTTAAACGGCACTACCGTGGGTGGATGGGTCGATGCAGCAAAACAAATGGAAGTTGCTGGAGCAGACGCGCTTGAGCTCAATATTTATCGCGTGAATGCAGACATGACTCAAAAAGCTGAAGAAGTTGAAAAAGAGTATGTTGAAATTTTGAAAGCGATTAAAAAGAAAATAGAAATTCCTGTGGCTGTAAAATTGAGTCCCTATTTCACGAGCATTGCCAATTTTGCCAAGCGTTTGGATGATGCTGGAGCAAACGGGCTAGTACTCTTTAATCGCTTTTATCAGCCGGACATTGACCTTGAAGCGCTTGAAGTTCGTCCGGACATTATTTTGAGCAGTCCGCTTTCCATGCGCCTTCCACTCACCTGGATTGGTCTTCTCTATAATCGAATCAATGCTGATTTAGCTGCGACAAGCGGTATTCACAAAGCTGAAGATGCTATTAAACTGATCATGAGCGGTGCCAGCGTAACCATGGTGTGCTCAGTCCTCCTGCGCTATGGTATTGAACATCTTCGCGTGATGAATCAGCGCATGAAGGATTGGATGCAGGAGAAGGGCTACGATTCTCTGGACTCCATGCGCGGCAGTTTGAGCCAGGAGAAATGTGATAATCCCTCGGCCTTTGAACGTGCTCAGTACATTCGAGTGGTGCACAGTTACCGGCCTGGGAAAATATCTTAAACATTTTTCTAGGGACCTTCCTACTTAAAATCGATTTAATCTAAGCTCGGTTTTAATGTTTTTTTGTTCAAATATTATTTGACACAAAAATCATTTCGAAATAGACTTTCCCCCCGATCGGGATAAAAAAAGAACTCTCCTTCAATCATTTTTTTGAGATTAAAACGATGCAAGAACAGCTTTCCACGGCTCAAAAAACCATCAATACCATCATCGAGTTTTGCATCCATTATAGTTTTGAAATTTTAGGCGCTTTCCTTGTTCTGATTCTCGGATTTGTAGTCGCAGGCTGGGCTGCAAAGCTGGCTTTTTCTTTTTTCCAAAAGAAAAAATTCGACATCACCCTCTCCCGGTTTTTATCCGATTGCCTCCGTATTATTATTGTCGCATTTACGGTGATTATTGCGCTTGGGAAGTTTGGAATCACCATTGCTCCTTTTGTGGCTGCGCTCAGTGCGGTGGCTTTTGGCGCCAGTCTTGCCATTCAAGGCCCACTTTCAAATTATGGAGCCGGCATCGGCATTATTCTTTCCCGCCCTTTTGTAGTGGGGAATACGATCACTGTTTGCGGGGTCAGCGGTATTGTTGAAGAAGTGAAACTGGCTTGCACGGTTTTGAGAAATGAAGACGGAGTCCAGATCACGATTCCTAATAAAGAAATTTCCGGGCAAATTTTGCATAACTCCAGAGCCAACAAACTGTCCGAAGGAATCATCGGGATCAGCTATCAGGATCAGCCTGAAAAAGCAATCGAGATCATTCAAGAAGTATTGAAGAGATTTCCTCAAGTGATTCAAGATCCAAAACCTCATGCCGGGATCAGCGCTTTTGCGGACTCTTCGATTAATATTGAATATCGTTATTGGATTCCTACAGCAGAGTATTTCCCCATCACCTATGCAGTGAATTTGGCAATTTTGAATTCTTTCAACCAAGCAGGGATTACCATTCCTTATCCTCAGCGCGAGATTCGGGTTCTTTCGCAGAGTAGTCAATCGCTTTCTTAATTAAATCATCAGATTTATCATCAATATTAATTAAAAACGAAAGGAAAAAACATGAATCGATTCATGAAACTTTGCAGCATGTTTTTATTTGCACTGGCTTTAACACCTATTGCAAAGGTGTTTGCCTACGATATTCCTCGCCAGGATTCCAAAGCGCGGTATTTTTATATCTTTGGCCCGGAGGGTAATGTTCTTGATGGGAAAGAAGCCTCCAACGAAGTGAAGTTTTATTTTGATGTTCCGGAGACAGAAACTGCATCAATCAGCATTAAAGTGTTTGATCCTGAAGTTGGAGGGACTTTGGATCAGGCTATTCAGCCTTGGAATACCGAGACGGAATTTACGGTGAAAGGTGCCTCCGAGCTTGATAAAAAAGTTTTTGGAGTTGATCCTCAATGGGATGGAAAGTTTTATCGATTTGGACCTTATGAAAAAAATCAGGGAGAGAAAGTTGGAGATAAATACCGCTTCACTTTAACTGCCAAGGGAATTTCTGGGGACGATCTCAACATTTTTTATGTCCGTGTTTCTCCGGATTCTATTGATGCATTTAGCGACAAATTTACTTTTGTGCTTCTGCCTAATCAAGGCGACAAGATGTCGTTTTATCCTGAAGTTCCAGCCGGTGTTCAGAAAATTACGGTCAGAAATTTTGATCTTGATAAAGACGGCGGTGTGAGCACGCTTAAGGATAGAGCCACAGGGCAAGTGTTGCCAGTGAATGATTCTGAAAGCGGCGAATGGAAAGATACTCCGCTTGATCTTTCAGGTGCAGAAACGCGTCGTCTTGAATATCAGGTAACGACCACGAATCAGACCAATGGTCATACGGGTCTCCAGATTCTTGATGATAAGGGAAATGCACTTCCGATTTATTTTAAACACGGAAAGGCGCCTAAACC
>CAZOOM010000026.1:0-29803 GCA_964581425.1 uncultured bacterium
CGCGATGAGCGCTAGTCTCGTGGGCTCGGAGATGTGTATAAGAGACAGGAATAAAAAAAACGCCAACCCAAGTCATTTTCCCGGGAATTCTTGAGTAGAATAAGCGCTCCAAAATTCCACGCGCTACGATTTCCAGAAAAACACTCGTGCCTAAAAACGCTCCAAGCAATTTCATGGCCTCCCAATCTCCAAGCACAAGATTCATTTCAAGAAGACTTGTCGTGACTGCCATGCTTACCATCCATTCAGCGACCGACAGTTTTCTTTTTTGTGCTATCCATGCGATAAATGGAAAAGCCCCGAAACATAGCGCCTGAAACATCTGCAAGCCCGAAATCCCCACCAAAAGCATACGGGCAAAAATAAGGGAGAGTAAAATCGCGCTCAAAACACGCCATAAGGAAGAAAGCAGGTTTGAGATTTCCCAGCTTCGAAGACGCGGGTACTGAAATTCAGAGCCTTGATAAAAAATTCGAAGACAAACATACAGCAAAGAAAGATAAAAAAGACTCATGACGTACTTTCCTGTTTTTCAAACATTGGGAGCAGCCATTGATCCCAAACCAAAATCCAAAAACCCAGAAGAACCATTGTTGCTGCGGGTTGACTCCAAATATGAGCGCACATCCATAAAGCCCACGATTCCCCAATGAGAATAAACCCATTTGAAAAAATCCAAAATAGATAACATGTCCGAATATGACCTTTCCAGGAAAGAGCTGCCCACCTGAGATCAGAAACAGAGCCAGCGGAAAACGAAAGTATAAGCGCACTCAAAATCCAAAAAACCGGAAGACTTAAGAGAGTCTGTCCTTGTTCGGCCAAAATAAATAAAAGCAATAAAAGAAAAATCATAGCCAATTTTTTCGGGAGAAGTTTTGCAAGAAACGAAAAGACACCAAAAATAAGGAGAGCTGTCAAAACAATGATCGTGGGAAGCCGCCATGGAGACTCATCAACACTTAAACATGGAAACATCGTTATGGAAGCTGCAAAAATTCGAAGCGTTCCCGGCAACAGCAATTTTGATTTCATGAAACCTTTCTCCGCGCAGGCGGTCTCAAAGCTTCAAGATCAAGCCACGGACTCAAGCTGGCGCTGATCAAAACAACAGCCGTCATCCCCAACAGTGACGGAAAAAATCCACTGATCAATCCTGTGAGAAAAAATAAAAATCTTCGTTCTTTAATAGACAGCGGAAGCGTGGATCCATCCGAAAGAATAAAACATGAAAGAAAAAATGCATTCAAAGAAAGGCCCGGGTCCAGAGTGTGTCCTCCCACAACAAAAGTGAGAAGCCACGCTGTCATATAAAAAACAGGGAGCTCCCACGAAAGTAATTTCCGGGCTACTAGAATGAGACAACTCAAAAATAAAGCAAGTAAATGTGCCTCGCTAAGGATAGTTGCATGCTTGGAAAAGCGAAAAATAAAATCAACCCAAGATAAACTTTCATGATTGTTGCCCAAAGAAATCGGATTGAGGCTTAGAACCATCAAAGCGGCAGATAACCCGGGATGCATCAAATAAGAACCAAAACCTCCTTGCATTTGCTTAAGCAAAACTAAAAAACAGGAACCAATAACCGCCCAAGTCCATGAAACATCCGGTGGAAGGAGTAACGCAAATAGAGTGGAGAGCAAAAGAGTCTGGGCATCTAAAAACGGTCCTTTTGCACGAAAACATCTGAGAAATAACCACTGAAATATAAGCGCCGTGAGACCCGCCAGCGTGAAAATCAAAAAAGCTCGGACTTTAAAAAGATAAATGGCACCGAGATTGATGGGGAGTAAAGCCAGCCAAAAAGTCCAAGCCTCTTTACTAACAGAAGATCCGGAATGGATATGCGGGGCTGCTGAGGAGGAAAATTTTGGCATTGCGTCCACCTCGTCTTAATTTTTTACTTATCAATCGCGTCCGCGGAGATTGTCGTTTTTCCCGATTAGTTTTTTGCCGAATTATTTCTTGCTAGCAGCATCGGAAATTAGTTGTTCAAATTCCTCGTAAGACCGCGCGCCTGGCATAAATTTTCCATTGATAAAAAATGTCGGGGTCCCATGAACACCGATCGCTTGAGCCTTGTCCATGTCTTTTTGAATTTTCGCTTTCGGCGTCTCTTCTCGCAAACATTTTTCAAACTTCTTCTGATCGAGCTTGAGTTCTTTTGCGCTGGCAATGAGAAAGTCCGGATTTTTTGATTCCTGAGGATGCTGAAACATTTTGTCATGAAATGGCCAAAACGCACCTTGATCCGCGGCACATTCAGAAGCAATGTGAGTGGTGATAGAACCAGGATGCATGGGAAGAGGCAGATGGCGCCAGACCCGTTTTAAATCATTGGGATGGGCTTCTATTAATTTCTGAATCGTGGGAGTTACCCGAGCGCAGAAGGGGCAATGAAAGTCGCTGAATTCCACGAGCGTAACCTTAGCATTTTGAGGTCCCTGGGTTGGTTTACCTTCAAGATCATCAAAAACCACGGGCTCCTTAGGGCCGTCGGATCCTTGCGGCTGCCTTTTCGGTGTTTCAGGTAAAGGTTTGCTGGGATCCAGAAAATGATCAACAGCCTGCTTAAAAAATTCGTACGGCATGGCGCCGGAAATATTGAAATCATTAATAAATGTCGATGGCGTCCCGCTCACTCCCTTGGCTGTTCCTTCTTTGATGGATTGCTGGATCAGCGGTTCATATTTTCTGCTGTCAACGCAGGCTTTAAACGTTTCGAGATTTAATCCGATGACGGTAGCGATTTGCTGGACTGCATCAGGTGCCCGCAAACCTGCTTGATTGCCAAAAGCCACTTGATGAAACTCCCAAAACTTTCCCTGCTCGCGCGCGCATTCTGAGGCCTCATGAATACGATCAGCGCCCACGTGAAAAGGCAGAGGGAAATGTTTGAACACACGCCTAATTTTTCCGCGATAATTTTGAGAGAGCTGATCCATCGCGGGAACCACTCGAGAACAAAAAGGACAGAAAAAATCAGAATATTCCGTAATCGTGACTGGAGCACTTGCGGGGCCTTCCAGATCCTGCGCGGAGAGTTTCGTATCTAAACGAAATGCCGCTGGGGCCTCTCCCTGAGCTTGAGAGTCTAGTGCCTCTTTTGCTGGATTTGTATTCGCTCCGTTTTGCGCTGATGCTTGACGCTCGGTTTCTGAAACAGAAAGGATTTCTTTTAAATATACCCCTTCCATAAATCGCCAGAAAAAAACCGTGAGGACAACGCCCACTAAAAACCCAACGGCAAATCCAACATGCTTCTGCTTTGTCATAATCTACCTTTTTTTGATGTCTCCATATTCACGGCAGAAACTAAAATTTCTAAATATTTACTTTAAGTGCGCTCCGATACCACGGCTTCAACATACGGTGTCTTTGTAGATTCTAAAATATCAGGAGAAGTAAAAACCGTCTTGATTTGCTGCAGCCATTCTGTTAAAGGTCTGTGAGAAGGACAAACGTAAGCACAGTTTCCACATTCGCTGCATTTTTCAGCACCAAAAAGTTTAACCGCATCAAAATCTTCGTTTTCCCAGGCAATGGAAATCAGAGCCGGTGAAATTTTTTCAGGACAAACTTCCACGCATTTGCCGCATCGGATACAGGGCTGTGCAGAATGGTCGACCGCCACTTCTTTGGGGAGCGCTAAAAGAGAAGAAGTCGAAACTGAAACGGGGAATAAAGCATCTGATTGCGCTATGCCCGTCATCGGCCCGCCCACAACCAGTTTTTGAGGTTCACGAAGCAATCCTTTTCCTGATTTCAATAAATCTTCTGCAAGTGATCCCAGCCTTGCCCAGATATTTTTTGATTCAGCCAGACATTCTCCAGCTACAGTGATGGGCCTCTCGATCAGAGGCTTATGATAGGCAAGCGCTTCATACGCTGCATAAATCGTAAAAGCGTTATAAATTGCGTAATTTCGGAAAGCTGGAAGTTTCTTGGAGTTTAAAAGCGCCTGAATTTGTGAGGGGCCGGACGGATAACCGGCGCTGGTTTGGATCACTTCAACATGCGCCCATTTTAAAAAATAAATTTTGCTGCGCACAAGCTCCACGGCTTCTGCGCGATGAGCATCCAGTAGTAAAATGATTTTTCCTGCTCCTGTGATTTCACGGATCTTTTCTGCGCCTCGCAAAATCTCAAGAGGATGAGAAAGGATCAAGCTCGCCTGAGATGAGCTATAGGGTTCGGGTTCGCAGCCATTAATCAGAAGAGCATCTTCTTTTGTGTACTGTTCCTTTTGAAGCCGCGCATTCAAAGGCTCTTCTCGATCATCCAGTGTCACAAGCCCGCAAGACCGAAAAAGCTCAAGCTTCTGATTACGCGAAAGAGTTTGTCCTAGTTGCGGATCCACATTCTCCACACGAAACGCATCTTCTCGAGTTTCAGCCACAATTTCCACAGCAGGAACCACTCCACCCAGAGCATGCCTTGCTTCAAATATTTTCTGGATGCGTCCGCTCAATGAAGCATGGATAAAAACCGCGTCCGGGGACGTGGGTTCAGCAATGATTTGACCTGTTTTCACTTGATCCCCAGGCCGAATGCACCATGAGATTTTTTGAGCTACAGATTTGGGAACCGAAAGCCACACCCGGGAAGGAGCGCGCGAGGGAGAAATAATCCAATTAACTTCGCTGTATTCTTTTTTAGCATCAAGAAAAATGCGGTGATTCATAGAGCCTCTTAGGCCTCAGGCGCCAACCTCAAAGGAGATTTGCTTTGATCCGCGATTTTTTGCAAAGGAGATTCCATCACTTCTTCTATCCAACCTCCGCCTATCAATCGATCTCCATCATAAAACACTGCCGCTTGGCCCGGCGTGATAGCATCTTGCGGAATTTCAAACTCCACACGCGCGGATGTTGCAGAAAGTTGAATTACCTTTGCGCGCGTTTTTCGGTGTTGCGAACGAATTTTTACCTCGGCTGAAAAATTATCTGCCGGAGGATTCAAAAACCAATTCACGCGCTCCACCCGAAAAGACTGATCCAGTATATCCTCTTTTGAACCCACAATCACTTCATTCGTCTCAGGCCGCGTTTCAATCACATAGAGCCGTTCTGAGAAAGCCACTTGAAGACCGCGCCTTTGTCCTCGAGTAAAGTGATAGTAACCAGGATGATCTCCAAGCACCCGGCCATCCTTGTGCCTGATCACCCCCGGCGGCAACTTGGGTTTTCCAAATTCTTTTTCCAAAAAAGGACCGTATTCTTGATTAGGGACAAAACAAATTTCTTGAGAGTCCGGTTTGTCCATAACAACAAGCTCAAGATCGCGTGCCTTATCACGAATTTCTTTTTTGGTAAACGATCCTACGGGAAGCAGCAGGTCTTTCAGAATTGTTTGCTGGAGGGGAAAAAGCACATAGGACTGATCCTTGGAAAGATCTTTGCCTTCACTTAAATAATAACGCCCGCTCTCTTCATGAGGATGCACTTGAGCATAATGGCCTGTGGCAATTTTGTCGTAGCCCAGCTCGCGCGCCTTTTCAAAGAACATGGCGAACTTGATGTGCTCGTTGCATGAAATGCAGGGATTGGGAGTGCGGCCTTTCTGATATTCAGAAGCGAAGCGATCCACCACTTCACGTTTAAAGGCATCTTCAAAATGAAAAATCTGATAAGGAATACCGAGTTTATTGGCAACAGCCCGCGCATCCATAATCCCGGCAACACCGCAGCAGGCATTGGTATTTTTATTGCCGCATCGGGGAGAATTCCAAACTTGGATCGTGGCGCCAGCCACCTCATAGCCTTGCTCTAAGAGAAGAGCTGCGGCCACAGAACTATCCACGCCGCCGCTCATGGCGACCATGACTTTAATCCGGCTCATTTTGAGAAAATCGGGCGAAACGAATCATCAAGAGAAGTATTCAGCAGGATTTTATCGACCCGGATCCTTTCTTTAAAAACTTCGCGCAGTTTTCCAAACTGACATGCAGCCACATCCACACCTTCAAGCTGAGGCAAGGATCCTAAAATAGGAACACCGCTGACTTCGTGAATCACTTTGGGATTGGTTGTTTCCACAAGGGAGATATTGACCTCATTGACGCGATTAAAAATAATTCCGCGCACATCAAATCCCCGGATTTGGCAAGCATCCACAGTTAAAAGCGTATGGCTGATGGATCCTAAAATATTTCGCGCAACGACTACCACCGGCAGCGCAAATTCCCGAATCATGTGCGCAACTAAATAATTTTGTGTGAGCGGAACCAGCAGTCCCCCAACACCTTCCACAATCATAAAATCGCAGTGTTTTTGCATTTCATAGTAAGCATCGCGGATTTGATCCAGATCCACAGGCCGACGCTCCAAGGCAGATGCCACATAAGGTGCTACGGGATTTCGGTAGCGAACAGGGCTGATTAAGCTTGGGTATTCACTCTCGGCAGCTTCCATAAGATACACAGCGTCTTCAGAAACAAGATGGTTTTCCTCGCCAAAACAACCCGTAGCTACGGGCTTCATAACTCCTACCCGCACTCCCCGCTCACGAAGCACCAGCGCAAGAGCGGCAGCAACCACCGTCTTTCCAACTTCAGTGTCGGTTCCAGTAATAAAGATTCCGGGTTTATTTTTCATAGATGCCAATCATCATAAACGATCCTTGAAATCTTTCAAGGAACGGTTATTGCGGAAGATTTTTTTGATGTTGATCTTTAGCTAACAAAGTTTAGCGATTACTGTATGGAACGGCTAACTTCTTCCACAGACTCATAAGTCATATCGAGCAAGCGGTGCAGTTCTTGACCTGTCATAGCCAGGATGGGCATCAGCACAACCACAGAACCCAAGGGCCTCAAAATAGCCCCTTTTTCGCGAGCTTTTCGTATGACCTTCACACCGATCTGCTTGGTTAAGGGAAACGCTTCACGTGTTTTGACATCTTTTACCAGTTCGATTCCAATCATGAGCCCAGCCTGACGAATATCCCCGACAATCGGAATTTTGAAAAAATCCTTTAAGCGGTTGGAAACCGTAATCGCATTTTCTTGAACGCGCGAAAGAAGCTTTGTTTTCTGAAAAAGATCCAAGCTGGCGATAGCAGCCCTGCAAGCCAAGGGATTCGCTGTATAAGTATGACCATGAAAAAATGTTTTAAATTCCTCATAGGAGCCGAGAAAAGCTTCATAAATAAATTCTGCCGTGAGCGTCGCTGCAAGCGGAAGATAACCTCCCGTCAATCCTTTGGCTACAGTCATGATATCCGGTTGAACCTTTTCCTGCTCACAAGCAAACATGGTTCCCGTTCGTCCAAATCCAGTGGCCACTTCATCAAAAATCAAAAGAATATTATATTTTTTGGTCAGCTCTCTCACCGCAGCAAGATAACCTTTAGGCTGAAGGATCATACCCGCGGCTCCCTGCATAATTGGTTCCATGATAAAGGCAGCTATGTCAGCGTGGTGTTCTTGAAACACAGATTCCAAAGCTTGAAGCGCTTGATCACGCACAGATTCAGCGCTGCCTCCTCCCGGCCATCGATAAACAAATGGCGTGGGAGCAGCAAGTGTATCGAATAATAGTGGTTTAAAAATTTCGTGGAAAAGTTCAATCCCGCCAACGCTCACAGATCCTAAAGTATCCCCGTGATATGCCTCGGTCAGACGAACAAATTTTTGTTTGGCTTTTTCTCCTCGGTGCTGCCAGTACTGATAAGCCATTTTGAGCGCAATCTCGACCGCTTCAGATCCAGAATCAGAATAAAAAACGCGGGACATCCCAGGAGCGAGATGAATTAATTTTTCTGAGAGCTCGATGGCTGAAGGATGCGTCAGTCCGAGAAAAGTGGTATGTGCAATTTTAGAAAGCTGATCGCGCACCGCTTCATCGATTTCTGGAACGCAATGGCCGTGCACATTGCACCAAAGCGAAGAGACGCCGTCCAAATACCTGCGGCCCTGATCATCAATTAAATAAGCCCCCTCTCCTCTTTCAATAATCAAAGGGGCTTCTTTTTGCCAATCCCGCATTTGCGTAAACGGATGCCAGATCCACCGCTGATCACGATCCGATAAACTCATGGGAGATGTTTTTTGAATCTGAGGCGAAGAAGTCATAAATAAAATCCGGAATTAATAATTCCAAACACGCTGTCTGCGGATACGCACCACAGGAGAAACTCTCAAGTCGCCTTTAGCGGGCTGACCTTGACCCACAAAATCAACACTCATATCCCTGGACTCTCCTGGTTTTAATACCAAAGTCTGATCCTTGCGTAAAATATTTACGGGCAAATCTCCCGCAGGAACCGCGCGGTCAAAGACTTCGATCTGCGAACGCAAAACAACTTCTCGAGAGTCCACCGTGGCGTTGGAAACATGATATTTTAAAGTAAATCGCTGAGGGGCAATTTCTTTGGCGGAAATATCCTGAATAATGATTTCGTCTGCACTAAAAAGACAAGGGACAAACAAGGTTCCAAGAAGAAAGAAAACAAGAAGCGGGAAAAAGAAACAAGGCTTTTTCATGAGCTTTGAGTTAGAACTCAACTGCTGTGTAATTTTCACCGTCGCTGATCAAACACTGGATACGCCGGCTTCCATCGCGCTTTGTATTTTCCAAAGCTGTTTTTGCACGAAGTTGAAATTGAAGCCCGTTTTCCCCAACACGAAAGGTGGTAAGCCCGGCATGAAATTGGCAGTTTAAATCTTGTGTCGTGAGTTCCATCAAACGGTTGACCACACGCTCCGCACGCACAATATCCGTATGCGGGAGTAAAAGAAAAAAGGTATCGTCACAACTTCGAGCAAGAAGATCTACAGAGCGGATATGCCCTTGAAGCGTGTTGGCAAACTGGCGCAGCAGCTCATCTCCGCGTTTAAGTCCGAAATTTTCGTTGTAAGAGCGGAAGTGATCAATATCCACAACGCACAAAGTTACGGGATAACGGTAGCGTCCGGCTCGAACAATTTCTTCCTGGAGTTTATATTCGAAATAAGTGGAGCTCCAAACGCCCGTGACATTGTCCCAGGTAGGTTCTAATTCGGATTTTTCGTGCTGCTGAAACCACTGCGTAAAAAAATAAGCAGCATCAAAAGCAAGAACCGCCAAAGCAGCGCAGCTCACCCAAAGCGCATAACTCCACTCCAGAACAGGGCGGCGGTAGATTTCGCGCAAAATCCATCCCAGAAAAAACCCCATGGCCAGAAGATGAAAAACAATCATGTTGCGGTAAGAGGAAATCTGACTGCGAACAGATTTTTTATCTTTTTTGGCCTGCTCGAGCATTGTGGACTGCGTAAATCTCATGAAAGATGTCTCCGCATTTCTGAATATCCTACACTATGCTTTTAGAAACGAGAAGCGCGAAACAAGCATCGGATGAAAAATGACACTTCAAATTTTTTCTTCCAAAGAAGCAAGCCGTTACCAACCTCGCGCTTTTGCCTCTTCCTTTAATGCGATCCATGAGGGCTTATCGCTGCCGCCGCCCTTCCAGGTTCGATATCCGAGGGAACCGAGGAAATCACGGAATCCGCCATTATCAAAATGATAAAACTTGGTGTAACCTGAAACCGCGGCAGGAGAGAGTTCATACATCCAAGTAAAATTGAGCAATTGAACTTCGTTTTTATATTGATCCCAAGCTTGAAAGGCATCGCGAACAAACTGGGCTTGCTGAGCTTCAGAACTTCCGCATTTTGTGCCGGAGGGATACCCGAACTGATAATAAATAATGGGTTTGCCGTCAGCAATTTTGACCATGGTCGCAAAATCTTTATAAACAGTCTGAGGCACGCGGGCCTTTTGCTCCATTCCGTCTGTTGGATAATAAGAAACTCCGACCACATCAACATAGCGATTTAAAGAAATGGCTTTTTCCCGATCCGGGCCAGTGTAGCCTGTAAAAGTCATTTCTGCAGAAATTTTCAACCCTGGTCTCACCGCTCGCGCATGATCTGCGGTCTTGCGAAGAAAGGTTTCATACTGACTCCACTCCTTAGGATGGGCCTGAAGGTAAATATCTAATTCCGATCCAATAGAAAGCGAAACCAGGTCAGATCCTTTTACCTGAGCAAGGGCCCAATCTAACATTTTGTTAAAGCGATCGATCACTTCAGGATCATCAAAGGGTTTGGACATGAGATCCTTGGGCATCACTTTTTGATTGGTATGAAGTGGACGAATCATTAAATGCAAAGGAACATTCTGCGTGGGATAATATGAGTTAGCAATTTCAAGCCAGTTGGGATTGGGTTTGTATTCTCCCTTTCCGGTTTCAAAATCCGGCCAGTCCTGAGACAGGATAACGTCTTGCAGCCCAGCGCTTCGTGCGGTGGTAAAAGCATTCACAAAATTATTATCCTCCGGCAAATTGACCTGGATGGAAAGTCTGCGAGCCCCCTTGGCCACTGGCGGATTTTTAGTGGATGTCGTTGTCGACGTTTCGGTTGTGGTTTTTGTGTTCGAATTATTTTTTGCAGCTTCAGCTTTTTGCGCTTTTGTTTCTTCTATCTTTTGCTTCATCTGCTGAAGCCAATTTGAAAACTGCTGATCCGCGGGTTGGCCATCTGTGGTCACGCAACCAACCAACGACAATAAAAGCAAGATTGCAATTCCTGTACGTTTCATAATCTGTTCTCCTTGTGTCTATTTTGAACTTTAAATTTTTTCAAAAGAGCAGCAATAATCAAGCCCTTGCGTTACTTTGATTTTAAATTTTGATTTTCCAGAAACATGAAATGACGTTCCTGATGAGTAGGTCTTCCAGGTACTTTCGCCCATGAGTTGAACTTCGCAGCTGCCACCAAGAACTTCCATTAATTCCGGGGCTCCTGTATTGAATTCATAATCTCCTGGGAGCATGTACCCCAATGTTTTTGTGGATCCGTCTTGGAAACGCAGAGTCCGGCTCGTTACTTTTCCGTTAAAATAAACATTCGCTTTTTTGACTACGGTGACTTGAGAAAATTCACTCATAAGAAGATCCTTGTTTAAATTTTAAAATAACGGTTTTAATTCTCGAAGCAATGCCTCGATTTCCGCCTTGGTGTGTAACGCGCTCACTGAAATTCGAAGCCTGGCTTTACCCTTGGCAACTGTCGGAGTCCGAATCGCAGGGATTAAAATACCACGATCTTCTAAAACTTGCGAGATCTGCATTGCTTGGGTCTCTTCCCCTACCAGCACAGGAAAAATTGGAGAAGTGGCAGGGCCTGAAGCGAGTTTCAGCTGCGTAAGCCCTTGATGAAGGATCGCCACATTGTCCCAAAGCTTCTTTTGATGCTCAGGCTCTGTTTCTAAAACTTCCAAACCTGCTTCAATAGCCGCACACAAAATGGCAGGCATGGCTGTGGAATAAATAAAGGAACGCGCGTGGTTGATCAAATAATCAGCAATGGTGGGATGAACAGCCGCAAAACCACCTAAACATCCCAACGCCTTTGAGGTCGTTCCCATGATCACATCAATATCAGGTTCAACGTGCGAAGCCTCAGCCGCGCCCCGCCCTTGATGTCCAAAAACGCCGGTACCATGAGCATCATCAACAACCAGCATCGCATTAAATTTCTGTTTGATTCGGACCAATACATTTAAATCTGCCAAATCCCCGTCCATGCTGAACACGGTGTCAGTCACGATGAGAATGCGTCTGTGATTTTGATTTTTCTCGATGAGTTCTTCCAGTCGTCCGTAATTTTTATGAGGAAACACGCGGAGCGTGGCGCCCGATAGTTTGGCGCCATCAATCAAGGATGCATGACAAAGTTTGTCCATTGCGATTAAATCTCCGTCGCCCGCCAAGGCCGAAAGAATGCCTAGATTCGCACTATAACCCGAGGGAAATAAAATCGCGCTGTCTTTTCCTTTAAAGGCAGCGAGTTTTTTTTCAACGCGGTCGTGAAAATCTGTGGTGCCTGAGATCAAGCGCGACGCTCCCGCTCCCACACCAAACTCATCCGCCGCTTTTTTTACTGCATGAATCAGGCGAGGATGCTGAGAAAGCCCAAGATAATCATTTCCGCAAAAAAGCAGCGTGCGTTTGCCGCGATACTGGACATAAGGACCTTTATCAGGAGACAGAACCCTAAGCCGCCGCAGTAAATTTTGCGATTTTAAATCTTCAAGCTCTTCTTGAAGCGCTGCTAAATTCATGCGCTGTTTCTCCCGGAAAATTTCCTTAATCCTAAGATCGCAATATGCCCGCCAAAACCCATGGACAGGGAAACCGCTAAATCAATTTTAGCTTTTCGTGCTGTTTGAGGAACATAATCTAAATCGCAATCCGCATCTTGCTGATCCAAATGAATCGTAGGAGGAAGAAAATCTTGATTCAGCGAGAGTAAACACGCAATAGCCTCCACAGACCCGGCCGCTCCGAGCATGTGACCTGTCATGGATTTAGTCGAGCTCATAGGGATTTGATAGGCCCTTTCCCCAAGGGAGCGTTTCACTTCGCGAGTCTCGTAACGATCTCCTTCTTGTGTTGCGGTTCCGTGCAAATTAATGTATCCAAGCTCAAACGGGCTGATTTCATTACGTTTAAAAAACTGACTTAAGGTGTAAGAAAGAGCGTGTTCTCTGTCGCTGAACCGCAGCGGGTCTGAAGAATCACATCCGTATGCATGTCCTGCGATTTCTCCGTAAATTTTCGCACCGCGTTTTTGTGCAGATTCCAAACTTTCCAAAATTAAAATACCAGAGCCTTCCCCAGCTAAAAACCCATTGCGCGCAGGATGAAAGGGCCGGATTTCCTCGTTAGCCATGACTTTCATGTTGCGATAACCGGCCAACATCAAGGGGACAACAGACGCGTCGCTTGAGCCTGCAATGCAATAATCAATCGTGCCATCAGCCACCATGCGCGCACCTTCAATCAATGCCACAGTACCAGTTGCACAAGCCGCGATGTAGCATTTAGCCGGGCCTTGGATTTTCCAGCGCCGAGCAATCCACTGTGCTGCAAAATTTGGAACTGAATTCGCATAAATACGTGCTCCTAAAATAGCGCTGCGATTTTTTTGAAAACGGTCTTTAAATCGGTCAATCGTGTGAACGCCGCCTTTGCTGGAGCTCACAGAAATCCCGATACGATAAGGGTCTGTCTCTGAGATTTTGATTCCCGAATCCTGAATCGCTTCATCTGCAGCTGCAACCGCATATTCAATAAACGGATCCATGAGATGCGTGCCTAGACGATGACTGTTGAAATTTTTGATTTCACAAGCGTATTTGATTGGAAATTGAGCCACATCAAATCCTTGGATAAGATTTTTTCCCGACTTACCTGTCTGCAAAGCTTCGCAAAACTCTCTGACAGAATTCCCCACCGGAGAGATCACGCCCATTCCCGTTACCACAACGCGCTTCAGCTCTTCCATCAAATTTTCCTCGATTCAAAATGAAGCACCTGCCCTGTGATTTGAGTCATTCGGTCGGAACAAAAATCAATAAGCAGCCGCGCCACTTCTGCCGGATCTGAAAATTGGTGAAGCGGACTTGCTTCCAAATTGTTTTCAATAACCGCCTCGGGTAAATCGCACGTCATTCGCGATTTCATAAATCCTGGATTGACAGCATTCACAAGCACTTTGCGTTTACCCAGCTCCTGAGCCAGAGATTTGGTAAGTCCAATCAAACCTGCCTTTGCTGCCGCATAATTTGAAATCCCAAATCCTCCGGAAACCGCTACGCGGCTGGTGATAAAAAAAATCTTCTTCGTTGCAATCGCTTCGGTTCCAGTTTTGGGTTTTTTAATAAAGTATGGGAGAAGTTTTTTGGTGAGATAGTACGGCGCTTTTAAATCCACAGTCATGACGTAATCCCAGTCCGCTTCACTGAGATTCGCAAGCGTATGATCACGAACCGCAGCCGCATTATGAATCAGAATATCCAGGCCGTGGGTTTTTTCTTTAAAGGACGCGACGCAAGCATCTATGGAACGCATGTCTGCAAAATCAGCCTGGAGACCGATTGCGCCTTGATTTGAAAGTTGAGCTGCTCGATCAGTGCCTGAAAAGTAAGTAAAAAAAACAGAAGCCCCTTGGCGAAGAGCCTCTTGAACTAAGAGATGCCCGAGCTCACTCGTCCCGCCTGTGATGAAGACTGTTTTTGAGGAGAGGGGTTTTGAATCCGACACGCAGAAAATTATCCGCTGGTTTTTCCGATACGACCGGGTTCGGAAAATTCCGTTTTGCCCATAGCTTTGGGAGGTGTGTAACCCGCCCGTTTCAAAAGCTCAAAATCCCGCTTTACCGGATTTCCGTCCGTGGTAAGGTACCCACCAAAAATAAATCCATTCGCGCCACCTTTAAGCGCGCGCTCCTGATCCTGTTCCGTCAAACAAGTCTCGCGGCCTCCAGCCAATTTTAAGCTCGATCCAGGATGAACAAACCGGAACATCGCAATAGTTTTCAAGGCCTCGTCCGCTTTCATGATTGGTTGATTTTCAAGCGGTGTGCCTGGCCGAGGATTCAGAATATTAATCGGCAGGCATTCAGGATGATAAGGCTTCAACTCGAAAGCTAACTTCACCCGATCTTCGCGCGACTCGCCCATTCCCAAAATGCCGCCGCTGCAAACCTCGAGTCCGCTTTCTTCGATCATGTCGAGTGTTTCAATGCGAGTATCGTAGCTATGCGTTGAAACAATCTTAGAATAATAATCAGGAGAAGTTTGAAGATTGCTGTTAAACCGCCGAAGCCCCGCTTCTTTTAAACGCTGCGCACGCTCTTTGTTTAAAAAACCAAGTGAGGCATCGATATTCAGCTTGGTTTCCTGCCGAAGTTTTTGAATGGTCACAAGCATCTGATCAAACTCAGGATCTGTAAGCTCCCCACCGCTTGTTACGACACAAAAATTTTTTGATCCGCGTTCTTCGTGCTGCTTTGCCACAGCCACCACTTCTTCAGGACTCATCAGTTTGTAGCGATCTACTCGAGTATCAAAACGAACTGATTGAGCGCAAAAAGAGCAATCTTCTCCACAAAGATAACTTTTTGCGTTTACAAGAGAGCACAGGCTCGGTTCTGTGGAATGAAATTGCAGTGTGATTTGGTGAGCAGCTTCTAGAAGCGTTTCCATTTCCGCAGGATTGTCGATATCAAGAAACTGCTTGGCTTCTTCAAAACTGACTTCTCCGCCTGCGAGCACGCGGTCACGAATATTCTGAATTTCAAGAGGTGTCATGCTATCCTTCCACAATATCACCAAGAAGAGGCTCTACTTTCACTCCTCGGCGGATGAATTCCTTTTCAGCGTGATCAATATCTTCGGCTTTTCCTTCGAGTTCCACCGTAGCTTCTCCAAATTCAGCCGTAATTTTGGCCCGACGAATATTCAAGAGCACATGGAAATCGCGCGCCACAATAAACATAATCGGTTCTTTGATAAGTTCTTGATGAAAAAAAAGATGGTAGGCTTTCTTTGCCATAACTATCCTCCGGCAATCGCAGGAACAATTGAAATCTCATCTCCGCTTTGGAGCGCCGTCTCTTCCTGTTTCAAGAATCGGATATCTTCTTCGTTGAGGTAAAAATTAACAAATCGACGGATTTTGCCGCTCTCGTCGCACAAACGGTCCTTGATGCCTGGATAATTTTTTTCCAAAGCCGCGATGAGTTCGCGGACGGTTTTTGCTTCAAGTTCAATTTCTCCTTTTTGCTGCGTTAATTTTTGCAGCGGAGTCGGGATGCGTACTTTAACAGGCATAAGGCCCTCCTTTAGACAATCGTGGTTCCAGTTTCTCGAGCAGTCGCTGTAGGTGTTTCGGTGCTTGCCAACATTGCGGAGTTAGAATTTCCTCTTTTAACTGCTCCACTTTTAATCAACATGGTTTTGACCGCTGAGATTTGTCCTTCTAATTTAGCCAGCTTCACATCAAATTGTGAGAGGCGCTTTTCCACATCCTCGCGAATTTGATTAAGAGAACGGCTGATGTACTCATCTCTTTCTTCTGCTTTGACAACGTTAGTGACGATCGATTTCATTTTACGATCATCAGGAATATCCCGATGAGAGGAACTATCCCAATTGAGTGGGGCTCCGCGAGAATCTCGCGCGATATTCGTATCTGTTTCCGTGTAAGTGCCTTCCACTACGGCATAGCCTTGGGAACCAGCAACAAAAATGGTGATCATAAACAGACAGATCGCTCCAATCAAAATGGGTGTGTGTGTTCGTTTCATGCTCAAGAAGCTCGATGGCTCATGAATTCTTTTTCAAAAGATTCCAAATTAGCTTGTGTGTGCGTCGGTTTTCCCACGACCTCGTGAATTGCTTCCTGAGTTTTAAGCCCATTTCCCGTAATCGTAATCACTATGGATTCGTCCTTAGGAAGAATTTTTTGCTCGATCAGTTTTTTGGTCGTAGCCATGGTTACTCCGCCCGCGGTTTCCGTAAAAATACCTTCTGTGCGCGCAAGAAGTTTGATGCCTTCTCGGATTTCATCATCGCTCACGATCCCAGCAGCTCCGCCGGTTTGCAAGACCACATCTTTAGCATAGTAACCATCAGCTGGGTTTCCAATCGCCAAGGACTTTGCAATGGTTTGAGGCTTCACGGGTTTAAGCACTTCTGATTTTTGCTGAATCGCAGTTGCAATCGGTGAGCAACCCTCAGGTTGAGCGCAGTAAATCTTGGTTTTGAGTTCGTTTTCAAGAAATCCGAGTTTGTCGAACTCTTTCAGGGCTTTCCAAATTTTTGTCACCAGGGATCCGCTAGCCGCAGGAATCACGATGTGCTTGGGGGCTTTCCATCCAAGCTGTTCCGCGATTTCAAATCCAAGAGTTTTGGATCCTTCAGAATAATAAGTGCGGAGATTAATATTCACAAATCCCCATTTATATTTTGCTGCTACTTCCGCACAAAGCCGGTTCACATCATCATAACTGCCATGAACAGCGATCAAGTTGGGGCCATATACCAAGGTCCCGATAATCTTTGCCGTTTCAAGATTGAAAGGAATAAAAATGCAGCACTTGAATCCGCCAATGGCAGAATTAGCAGCCACGGAATTCGCAAGATTTCCGGTAGAGGCGCAGGCCACGGTTTCAAAACCAAGCTCGCGGGCCCGGGTCAAAGCCACAGCCACCACACGATCTTTAAAAGACCACGTAGGATGGCAGACAGAATCATCTTTAACGTAGATTTCTTTACAACCCAGAGCTTTTTCAAGATTGCGCGCACGCACGAGCGGCGTGAATCCGGCGTTTAATCCTGCCGTGGGTTCTCCATCAATGGGAAGAAGGTCACGATATCGCCACAAACTTCTCGGCCCTTTTTCGATCTTGGCGCGCGTGAGAGATTTTTTAATGGCGTCGTAATCATAATGAGCTTCGAGCGATCCAAAACAGTACTCGCAAACATAGAGGGCTTTTTTGGGATATTCGCGGCCGCATTCGCGGCATCTTAAACTTTTCACAAACGACATGATATTTTCAAAACTCCTTTGGCTTCAAAAATTTTAGGCTTTAAAGGCATCGTCCATACTGAGATAACGCTCTCCAGTATCACAAATAATAAAAACAACATTTTTCCCGGCGCCCAGTTTTTTCGCGACTTGCTGAGCTCCCCATAATATTGCGCCGGAGGAAATGCCGCAAAGAATCCCTTCTTCTTTTGCCATTTGAAGCGAGGTTTCCCATGAAATCTGATCCTCAACTTGAATCACCTCATCAACGACCCCGCGGTTTAAAACCTGCGGAACAAATCCAGCGCCAATTCCTTGAATTTTGTGCCGCCCGGGCTGTCCGCCAGATAAAACCGGAGAGTTCTTGGGCTCAATGGCGTAGATTTTAATCTTTGGATTGCGTTTTTTAAAGACTTCTCCACATCCCGTAATGGTTCCCCCTGTACCCACGCCCGAAACAAAGGCATCGATTTTCCCATCAAGCGCATCCCAAATTTCCTCGGCTGTGGTTTCCCTGTGAACTTGGGGATTTGCAGGATTGTTAAACTGCTGCGGCATAAAACTATTCGCATTTTGCGCGCAAATCTCTTCCGCTTTTTTGATGGCGCCCTTCATTCCTTCAGCACCCGGTGTTAACACAAGCTCAGCACCAAATCTTTTAAGAAGCTGCCTTCTTTCAACGGACATGGTTTCAGGCATGGTCAAAATAAGTTTGTATCCGCGAACCGCACACACGAGAGCTAAACCAATCCCTGTGTTTCCCGAGGTTGGCTCTACAATTTGTGTATCCTTTTTGAGAAGCCCTTTTTTTTCAGCATCCAAAATCATGTTGTAACAAATGCGGTCCTTGACGCTGTACCCCGGACTAAAAGACTCAAGCTTGCCGTAAAGATTAGCCATGTCAGGCGTCGTGAGTTTATTAATTTTGATAAGTGGCGTATTAAAAATAAGGTCAAGCATGCTTCCTGCAACTGCCGGCTTTGCATGTGCTTTTACTGTGGTCGTCATAACGCCTCCGTTAAAATCCTGATTTCTATATTTCTATTAAGTTAAATATTTCCGGCAATTTCTTTGGACGCATCTTTGTCCGTATCTACCGGTTTTTGAACTTCTTTAAACAAATGGATTCCGCACTCGGTTTTGGATTTTCCAGCCCAGCGGCCTGATCGTTCATCATCGCCGTCCTGAACCGGGCGTGTGCAGGGCCAACATCCAATGCTCAAGTACCCCTTCTCATAAAGAGGATGCTGGGGAATTTGATGCTCTTTAAGATACCACCAAACATCCCGTGACGTAAAGTTCGCAAGTGGACTGATCTTATAAAGCCCGCCTTCGTAAGCTTCCACAATACGGATGGATTTACGAAAATCCGTTTGCCTGCGCCTGATGCCGCTCATCCAGGCATCAAATCCTTTAAGGCTCGAGTCAAGCGGCTCTACTTTATTGATTTGACAGCAAAGCTCCGGGTTTTTCTCATACGGAACACCTTGATAGTCTGCAACCAATTTTTCACGACGCAGCGTGTCTGCTTTTAAATCTACAATATTCTCGAGCCCAAGAAAATCAGCAAGCTTTCGCTTATATTCAAGAGTCTCGGGAAAATGATAACCTGTTTCTAAAAATAAAACCGGAACTTTAGGATTCGCGCGGCTGACCATATGAAGCAACGCCCCACTTTCCGGTCCAAAGGAGGATGTCATACCGAGCTTATTTCCGAATGTGCGTACCGCCCAATCCACAATGGTCTGGGGTTTTTGCGATTCAAGCTGAGCATTGACTGCCTCAAGATCAATTTGGAGCGCCATTATTTTGCTCCAGCATCAGCAAATTTCAAATATCCAAGCTCTTCCAGACGGCTAAGAATTAAATTCACGCACGCTTCCAGAGAATTTTTTAAGGTATCACAAATCACTTCCGGAGACTCGGGTGCTTCATAAGGGTCATCCAGGCCTGTGAATTCTTTGATTTCTCCAGCGCGGGCTTTTTTGTAAAGTCCTTTGACATCTCGTTTTTCACATTCTGAAAAAGGGGTGTTCACGTACACCTCGACAAACTGCCCAATCATTTTCCTGTTGTATTCTCGCGTTACCCGATAAGGCGAAATCGCAGAAGCCACGGCAATAACTCCATTGCGCGTTAATAGATGACATACAAAACCAATGCGCTTGATATTCGTGTCGCGGTCTTGGCGCGAAAATCCAAGATCTTTACTGAGGTGTGTCCTCACCTCATCTCCATCTAATAGCTCTGTCTTCAGATTCCAGGCCTTCAAGCGCTCGACCAAGGCCGTAGCAATCGTTGATTTCCCAGATCCGGAAAGACCTGTAAACCAAATCGTAACGCCTTTTAAGAGTTGAGCTGATTTTTTTGATAAATCTTTCATAAATTTGTATCCGTAAGGCCGCCTATTATATCGATAGAGAATTTGATTGCCACCAAGATTCCAGACTTTAAAAGTCCTATTTCCGTAAAATGGCGTAACCATTTATATTTAAATGGGTTACATAATCCATAGAGGTGAGCTTTTTGAGGCGGAGTTAATATTCTGATTTAGATAGATGCCTGACTATCGCCAAGACTTGGCGGCCGAAAAAACTACGCTTGAGCAAATACTTCGCGCGCCACGATCCCAACAACTCCAAGCGCAACCGCGTTTTCACCAAATGCCGATGGGATGATTTTGAGCTGAGAAGTGGCTTCTTCCACGGACCAGTCTTTTACTGTGGTTTTGATGGCGTCCAAAAGCGGAGCGCCGCAATCTTCAATACCACCGCCAATTACCACAATCTCGGGGTTAAGCAGATTCACTAAAAACGCGATTTTGCGACCGAGCTCTTCACCCGCTCGCTCCACAACCTTGATTGCAACCGTATCGCGTTCTTTTGTCGCACGAACGATGTCCTTAAACCCAAGTTTATCTGGATTTCCCTGGCAATAATCTTTCAAAACTGTTTTTTCGCCTTTTTGTAGATATTCTTTGGCCTTGTCCACCATGCCAAGATCCATTTCCCAGCGACCAAGCTGTGTCTTGATGCTGTCCGCAAAATCCTTTTGTGCCTTAACGCTCGTGATTCCAAGCTCTCCTGCTGCGCCCGTGGCCCCGCGATAAATTTCGCTGTTGATCAAAACGCCAGTGCCCACACCTGAAAACATATACACCATATGGCGTACATCACGATCAAGGCCCAGCCATTTTTCGCCCAGCACAGCAGCGTTCGCATCATTTTCAACAAAAGTTGGAATGTTTAAACGTTTTTCAAAAGTATCTTTAATAGAAAGACAAACGTTAATATCCTTTTCCCCTAAACCTTGCGGCCAGCGGATCGTGCGCCCACGCTCATCAATAATGCCAGGGACGCCGACACCAACGCCGACGATCTTGTCTTTTTCAACTTCTGACTTGGCAATAATTTCTGCGGCCATATCTACCATGTCTTGGATCGTCGCTTCTGAGTTTCCAAAACGACGGTCACGTTTGAGTTCCGTGATCACATTAATTTCCAAATCCACCAAAACACCGACCACGGTCATCATGTTGAGACCAACTCCTACGATGTAGCCGGCTTTTGCATTGAGTTCCACTAAAACAGGTTTGCGTCCACCCGTGGATTCATCGAGCTCACCTTCAATGACCAACCCTTTTTTAATGTAATGATTTACATAATTAGAAACCGTAACAATATTGAGTTCTGTAATTTTTGAAATATCGGTGCGTGAGATGGGACCGTTTTTCCGGATCACTTCGAGAATAGCGAGATTTTTTCGCTCTTTATCAGTGAGGATTCTGTCTTTGAGGAGCATTTGTTTGATTAGACTCATAACTCTTGCCTCTTTTTTCGTTAGGAAAATATCAATCCTAATAACAATTCTAAGTCGTTATTCTACCTCGAGATCGAATCTTTTTCAAAGACTAATTTTGAGCTTTAAAAAAACTTTCATTGAGCAGCACTAAAGACCCGCGCTGCCCAATGGGATCTTGGTAGAATCTTTCCTGGATGCTTCCTTTTCGTAAATAATTACAAAGCGCAACCAGGGACATGCCTTGATCCAAAGCCAAATATAGAGTGTTGGCTCGAGAAGATGTCACGTCCCAAGTATCGAAAAAACCATAAGGACCATACATTTCGAGCTTCATCCAGTTTCGAATATTTTTGATGGCGTCCTCAGGAAGGCTATCAAGCGCTAAAAATCCAACATGGGGCGTTAGGACTCCACGATCAGGATACCCTTTTACACCAAGGTCTTTGATTCCAAGCTCCAAGTAACGCCAACCGCGGCCATCAGAAACCGATGCCGGAGAAATTCCCCAAACCGGATATTTTTTCTTTTTGATCGCGTAATCACGATGAAGCTCTGTAGCAATGCGATCGTTCTTCCCAAGACTTTCTGGCGCAAGTTTTTTCTCGTTCAAAACAAGTGTCGGCATCAAGTATTCAAAGAGCGATCCGCCCCAGCTCGGAACAAATTTATTTCCTTCATACTCATAATACCCTTGAAAATAATCATTTCCGTCATGCGAATTAGCACGCCCTCGGGGTTTTTGATTTTGCCATTTCCAAACTTCAGGAGGAGTCCGGTAAAGAAACCACCAATGATCGGGAGGAATATCTCCTTTTCCAATGGCCAGTATACTCATTGCCCGCGCCTCAGAGACCATCATCCCATAATGACTGCCGCCAAAGTTTTTTTCTGGCACCTCATAGCCAATAACCATTTGATTGGTTTCTGTATCATAAAACTCGTTAAAATCCATGCTGTCTAAGATTTGGCTGATCTCGTCCCAAAGCTTGGCTTTGAATGCTTGTCGCGAAACCACCAACGCGATGGCAAGCCATCCATTATCTACCGAAGAAATGTAAGGCCTTGTGACGAGAAGATTTTTAGTTTCATAAAAATTAAAAAAGAAGCCCTTGTGGCGCTTCATTTGCATGAGCGATGAAATCACGGCCCTTGTCCGATAGAGGGCCTCATCTTTTGAAATCAAGCCAAGATCCATGGCTGAAACTGTTGCCATCAAATCCATCGCGATATTGGTGGGAGAGCTGTACCCTGAAACCGTGGGCTCTTGCCCCAAGCGAAAATTATCTACAATGAGCTGGGTTTTTTTATTTTTTGCAAATTGAAAATATTTCCACGTATCACGCGCGATGGCTTCCAGAAACTTTTTATCATTGGTTTCTTTCAAAAGCTCCTGGCGGCGGGTCTCGTTCATCAAGCTATCAGGAAAGCCAATCACGTTATCACGACTGCTTTCAAAATTAAGATTCCCCTTACCTGCAAAAGCAATTTCATCCAGACTCAAAGCGCCCTCGATCGCCTCTTTGGGTGTCCAGATTTTTACTGAAAGCATTAACAACTGGTCCAAATCCAGCGAGCGAAAATACTTCATGGGCACATCCACAGAAATCCATTTCACGGAAGGCGTTGCAATTTGCGGAGTAATATCAAATTCTGCTTTACGCAAAGTGCGGTCGCTCAGAGAAAGAATGATCATGCGGGGCGGCATGACCGGTGCTTTTAGCTCAAGTTTCACACGCAAAATTAGGCTCGTAGCCTGGCTCACGTCTAAATGGTTGAGAGATCGATTCAGCAGAATAAAATGCTTGGGCTTTAGCTTAAACTGACAGCGCAAAGCTTTTCCGCGCTTTGGATTTCGTCCGTCCCCATCTGCAATCGTAAGTTTGATGGTGCTTTTTTGCTGCGAGCGAATTTGCCAACCATCGGGATTCGCGCCTGTTTTTCCGGAACTGAAATCATCCAGCAAAACAAACTCTTGAGAATTTGAAAGGGGTTGATCGTTCGGAATTTTTTGGTAGAGATTTTCCTGCCTCGCAACTGTTTCTTCAGCAAAAATCAAAGGGGAAAAAAGAAGCGGTACTATCCAGAAACATATCAGCGCGCACTTAAAATGAAAAAAGAGCGGGAAAGAAGCGCAGCTGTTTTTCGTCCAGCGATTTCTTCCCCGTTCTTTAATCACAATGCTCATGGATAGAAACGCTACCTAAGCGTGACCTCAACACGATGTTCTTTGCCATCGTGGAAATCTGGAATAATATTTCCGGTCACAACCTTGCCGTCCACAACCAATTTGAGAACGCCTTCGCCAGTTTGATTGGGATTGCGGACTTCGATGCGATAGGTTGCTCCTCGGAAAAAGCGTTTCATTTTGTAGCCAGGCCATTTTTTTGGAATCACAGGATCCACGAGTAAGCCTTCTGCCGTAGGACGAATCCCCAACAGCCAATTAAATACGACCACCGCATACCAAGCGCCTGATCCTGTATACCAAGTCCACCCTCCTCTTCCATTATTAGGAGAGTCTGGGCCATCTACGTTTCCTGGAGTTACATAAGGTTCGCTGAAATAAATATCAGGCTCCAAACCGCGCTTGATAGGATTAAAGCTGTTATAAACTTCAAACGCAGCATCGCCATTACGCATCACGCACTCGGCTTGAACCGCCCACGTTCCTGCGTGAGTGTAAAGCCCTCCGTTTTCCCGCACGCTTGGAGCATAACGGGAAATATAACCGATGGTTGGATCCGTTTCTCCATAACCTGGGGTCAACAGCAGAGGCCCGTATTTTTTATAGAGCCATTTCCGCGTAGACTCCATCGCCTGCTTGCCCCGCTCAGCCGTAGCCGTTCCATTAATCACGCTCCACGTTTGCGCATTCAAGAAAATTTTTCCATACTTACACTGCTTGCTTCCAAGAATTTCTCCGCTGTCTTTGGTGGCTCTCCAGTACCATTCCCCGTCCCAACAGTATTGGTTGACGGCTTTTTTGATGGCCTCTGCGCGCTGCAAATATTTTTTTGCCCGCGCAATATCACCACGTCTTTCACACAAAGGTGCAAAACGGTTTAAAATTCCGTAGAGAAAATGCGCAAGCCACACGCTTTCGCCTTTCCACCGGATGCCGACATGGCTCAAACCATCATTCCAATCACACTCCCCGATAAGAGGAAGGCCTCGATTTGAAAACCGGGTCAAAACTTTTTCGATCGATCGGCAGCAGTGATCATAAACCGTTCCCTGCGTCACTTCTTTTGTGACTGGGTCCGGCAAAAACTTCGCCACTTGATCCAAGAGTTTGTAATCCTGGGTTTCATCTAAGTAATTGAGCGCGATAAAATTGAGCCACAAAAGATCATCTGAACAATTCGTGATCGCGCCCATCGATGTTCCGTGATGCCACCAGTGATAAACCGTTCCATCCGGAAACTGCTGTTCGGCATGAAGCAAAATTTGTTTTTTAGCAAGCTCAGGCTTTGAAGAAAAATAGATTTGGCAATCTTGTAATTGATCCCGATAACCAAATCCTCCGCTCGATTGATAATAAGCACAACGGGCCCACAAGCGGGCCGAAATGGCTTGGTACTTTAACCAGATATTGGACATAAAATTCATGCCTTCATCCGGTGTTTCAATTTCTGTGGAGTGGATAAAGGTATCCCAAAGCGCTTTCACCTTCGACAACTCTCTGTCCGCAGCTTTCGGATCAGAATATTTTTTGATGATGCGGACTGCGGTTTCTTTGGATTTCATGGTCCCAAGTAAAAAAACCAAGGTTTTGGATTGTCCCGGATTCAAATCCACATCAACTTGCAAACTCGCGCAGGCATCGCCCCATTTTCCTTCAGAGTTCGTGCAGCCCCCCTGCTCCAAAGCTTGAGGATTTTGAATGTCGCGATAAATCCCGATAAAATTTTCTTTGTATCCATCATACGCTTTGGGTTTCACATTGCAGGCATGAAACGCTTGAAGCGGTGTTTCTTTAAGCCCCGTGGAAATAAATCCAGGAACCAACGCCGGTCGTTTTTTTCCAAAAAGCGCATTATTTTTTTCATCAATTTCAGTTTCGATAAAAGTTTTGTGAAATTCGCGGTGAGTATCGGCCGCGTTTCCAAGCAACCAATCAAAATATGAGAAAACGCTCAGTTTGCGTGCTTTTTTAGAATCATTTCTAAGCACGAGCTTCCAAACTTCAGCCGGTTCTTCGACGTCAACAAAAATGGTCTTCTCAGCATAAATGCCTTTATAGCTTGATTTCAAAACAGAATAACCTTGACCGTGTCGTACTTCAAAAAAATCGAACTTGGGACAGCAGGGCTTCCAAGTAGCGGACCAATAATCGCCGCTTTGCTTGTCGCGAATATAAAGATATTTTCCCCAGTTATCACGAATCAAATCCTGATCCCATCGCGTCACACGCGAAAGATTGGAATTATCAAGCCATGAAAAACCGGAACCGGTTTGCGTTTCGATCAAACCATAATCGCCGTTGCAAATAACATTGACCCATGGACGCGGGGTATCCGGACGCGTGATGACATACTCACGTCCATCCGCGGTAAAATAACCGTACTTGGATTTGAATTTTTTGATTTCTGTATCCGCGCTTTTCAAGGCCGCTTTGCTACGGTTTTGCTTTTTCCTGACCAACATCGACTTCGGCATATTATTTTTTCCTTCTTTTTTAAAATTTAAAAAATAATTTCTTTTTTTATACTAACAAGGACAGGCTCTACCATGTCAGAACCTGTCCCGATGCATGCAATCTCGCTAAAGCTCAGTCGTCTTTGCCTTGAAGAATCGCGTTAATTTTCGGCGCGATCAAAGGCAATACTTCTTGGGCTTTTTTCTTTCCGCCAAACACAAGCTCTAGTTGCGGCAGAATAAATTTATCCTGAATTTCTCTCCACCGCGGATGAAACGGACTAAAGACAATGTGTTCTACAGCTTCATTTAACATTTTTTTGTTCGCTGGCGCATCTGCGTTTTTGGCAAAGCTTTCGCTTTTCGCGACTTCAGATCGAGACGGTTGAGCAAGCCCGCGCCGGGCAAGTTCTGCCTGGCCTTTTGCGCCAGTAAGCGCTTTCACAACTTCCCACGCTGCTTTCTTGTGTTTTGAGGATTTTAGAATAGCGTATCCTGAACCGCCGCTTCCAAAAGCCCGCATGCCTTCCGCATTTTTAGGAAACATTGCAACGTCCCATTTGAAATCGTAGTTACGCAGGCCCGGTGTTTCCCAAATTCCTGAAAAATACATGGCCAATCTTCCACTAGAAAACATGAGGTCGACGCCCATTCCCAAGTTGGTTAATGCCACGGGTGTTGGCATCACTTGATATAAATTCACCAGATCAGAATAAAACTGAATTCCCTGCATGGTTCGTGGATCATCAATTAATGTGCGTGTCGGATTTTCGACGTTATCTACTAATGCGCCGCCATTTCCATAAACAAAATTCTGCCAAAACTCTCCGTAAATTCCATATTGCGTGACGCGGCCAGACGCATCGCGTTTTGTCAACTGACGCGCCATGCGAAGCAAGTCTTCCCATTTCCAGTCGTCAGAGGGATACGCCATTCCCTCTTTATCAAAAAGTCCTTTGTTGTAATAAACACAGGCAAAAGGGGCAATATCGCGAGGAATCGCGAGAAGTTTTCCCTGAACTTGAAATCGATTTAGGATAGATGAAAAATAATCCGCGCGGGAAAACTCTTGATCCTGATCTGCAAACGGAGTCAGATCTTCTAGCACATTCTTACTTGCAAAGGTCACAAAATAATCCACTTCGGTTGCAATAATATCCGGAGCGGCGCCGCCGGCAATGCGCGTTAAGATTTTGCTGTCATATCCACCGTAAGGCGTGTGTTCAAAAATGATCTTGATTTCAGGATGTTTGGCCTGCCAATCTGAAATCGAGTTTGTGATGATATCAATTTCTTCAGGACTTCCCCAAAAAGCAACTTTGATTGGGGTTTTCCCGTCTTTCAAAGGCGCGTCTCCGCATCCTGAAAAACCGATAATTAGGCAGGATAAAAATACCGCGGCGAAATTATTTTTCATTGGCTATTGCGGTTCGTGAGAATTCTCGAGGGTTGTTTCTTATAAACTTTTTAAAAGCAAAAAATTATAACATGGTCGAATGGAGTGTCAACGCGACTTTTGATGAAATTTATGCAGCGGGACTTAATCCCGATGAAGCTGGATCGAATCTAAAATTCGATCCAGCTCGTCTAAGGAATAATAATGAACTTCGATCCTGCCTTGATCTTTTTTCTTGCGCGGGTAAATTTTAACTTGCGTTCCCAAGTGTTTCGAAAGCCGCCCTTCCAAATCTACGATCTCCGGCGTTAAACTCCGCGCAGATTTGGGCTTGCGCTTATGAGCAACGCTCCGTGTAACAAGAGCCTCGACTTGTCTCACCGACATATTCTCTTCTACCACCCGACGAGCAATTTGCCGTTGGTGCTCTGGCGTTAAAAGCCCCAAAAGAGCTCGTGCGTGTCCAGCCGTTAGCTGTCCTGCAGACAGATATCGCTGTACTTCATGAGGAAGACGAAGAAGTCGGATTGTATTGGTAATGGTCGTTCTGTTTTTCCCAAGCTTTTTTGCCAGATCATCTTGAGAAAGCATCTGCTCTTCGATCAATCTTTCATAAGCCTGAGCTTCTTCTAACGGGCTCAGATCTTCACGCTGAATGTTTTCAATCAGGGCCCACTCTAAAAATTCTGCTGGAGCAATTTCTTTAATAACTGCAGGTACTTGTGTCAGACCGCAAAGTTGAGCCGCGCGAAATCGTCGCTCTCCACATATTAAGGTATATCCTTCCCCTTGCTTCGTGACCACAATAGGCTGAAGAATTCCTTTTTCTCGAATGGAAGCCGCAAGCTCTTCGATCGCTTCAGGATTGAATTCCTTTCGCGGCTGATCTTTATTAGGAATGATTTTTTCAATGGCGAGTAACTGAAAAGCGCTGTCAGCCGCCTCCGTAAGCGCAGCCGGAGTTGTTGTAACTGATGGCATTGAAACAGGTTTTGCTTTGAGTGATGCAGCATAAGTATCAGGGATGAGAGCGCTTAGACCTTTTCCAAGTACTTTTTTCATGGGTTCTCCTTAAGATGGAAGTGGGTGATCAGAACTTGATTCTAAGGGCTTTGAAGGCTGCTCTTCATTAGGGGGCATAGAGCCACCGCTCACTTCGTCTTGTGCTTTTTTACCAAATCGATTAATAAACTCCTGGGCTGCTTCCTTATATCCCTTAGAAGCCTTGTTGTGAGGGTCATAAAAAACTGCGGGTTTGCCAAAACTTGGCGCTTCAGAAATTTTTACGGATCGAGGAATAATGCTGTTAAACACTTTATCGCCAAAATATTCTTTTACTTCCTCGATGACTTGCTGAGTTAAATTCGTACGAAAATCTGCCATGGTCAAAAGCACGGCCCCAATATCAAGATTCGGATTAAGATTTAATTTCACCATATGATATGTGTTGATGAGCTGACCAAGCCCTTCAAGCGCATAGTATTCGCACTGCAACGGTATAATAACATAATTACTTGCAGATAAAGCATTTATGGTTATTAATCCAAGTGATGGCGGGCAGTCTAGGAAAATAAAATCAAATTGAGGAATAAGGATTTCCATTCTTTGCTTAAGCTGAAATTCACGATGCTGCTTTTCGTATAGTTCCAATTCGGCCGCAGAAACATCGGCATTGGATGGGATCAAATACAAATCTTTAAAATCAGAAACCCGGACAAGATTATTGGGATCGGTGTTTTCCACAAGGAGTTGATAACTTGTGGATTCAATGCCTGGTTTTTCAATCCCTATTCCTGAAGTGGCGTTTCCCTGAGGGTCGAGATCGATGATAAGAGTCTTGTAGCCATGCTCCGCAGCCATTGCGGCGATATTAATCGCGGTTGTTGTTTTGCCAACACCGCCTTTTTGATTACAGAAACAGAAGATGTTTCCCATGGTAATCCTGTTTGATTTTAGCAGGGCCTGTCCATGTTTCACGTGAAACATGGCCTGATTAAGACATGGAAATTATATCGGGTTGTTTCACGTGAAACAATGATTATTTCCCTGACGCTGCGTTTTTTTGGACAAACACGGCAAGGAGCGCTGCGTCACAGACTGAAACGCCGGGAATTCGCGAGGCCTGGCCAATTGATTTGGGTCTTACTTTTTTCAGCTTTTCTTTTGATTCTCGGCTGATGCCTCGTATGCTGTCATAATCAAAATTTTCAGGAATCAATCGATGCTCAGCTTTTTTAAAACGCCGCACCTCTGCCAATTGCCTCAAAATATAGCCTTCATATTTGATTTCGGATTCAACATAGGGGATCTCATCATCAGATATTATATCTGAGTGTAACCTCAGTTTTTTAAATAAGTTATAGCTATTCTCTGGACGCCTAAGCAAAGTGCCCAGATCTTGCCCCTGATGCCACGTACTCTTGATTCTTTTTACCTCATTTCGAATTCTATGATGTCTTTCTTTGGATTTTTCAAACACTTCATCAGAGATCAGTCCTGCGCTCCTGCCATATTTCATGAGTCTTGTATCCGCATTGTCCTGGCGAAGCAAAAGGCGAAACTCAGCGCGAGAGGTGAACATACGATAAGGCTCATTGGTTC
>CAZOOM010000027.1:0-28502 GCA_964581425.1 uncultured bacterium
GTCAGAAGCGGACTTGTGACCGCACCTGAAAGATCGCGATTTCCTTTTACAAAATCAACAATAGCCGCTTCAGGCTCGCCAAGAATGACAAAATCACTGGCTTCAAGAAAGATTTCAGGCTTGGCTGTGGCAAAGGCGCTTATAAATCCTACTTTGCGGCCGTCGCGACGAATGCTTTTTGCAAATGCCGTTTCTTCATCATAGCCCACGATGGTGGAAGCAATAATGACGAGATTAAAATCATCTGGCGGTGTTGCATCAAAGACTTGAACTTCATGTCCGTGGGTTCTAAAAATGGCGGCAATGTAGCCAAAATGAACCACCGGAGTTTCTACATTTTTACGTTTGATTCTCGCATATAGTTTGGCAATTCCCTTTTCTCCGTGAGAGGCATTGCCAAAAGTTCCGGCCTTGTCCTTGTTAGAACATCCGCGTTCGGATTCTTTAAGGTCAATTAATGCAACTTTGTATTTTTGAGTCATATTTAAATCGTATAAAGGGTGTACGTAAATATAGTTCCGTCTTTTTCTTTGAACTCACAAGTGTATAGAGGCCTCACAGAAAGGGCAAGCAGATTTTGGGGTTCTTTCAAGATTTGAGGGATGCGTAAAGGCGCATAGTTCGGATCCTGGCGCGTGGAGGTTGCAGAAAGAATGTGAGTAAATCCTTCCAGCCTGAGACGTTCGATCACTTCAGTCAAATTCTTTGCTTGAGTTTCATAATGCGAGTCGCGCGAGTAGAGAGCTTCTCGAACCAGAGGTCTGTCAAAATAAAACTGATGAACCTCTTCAGCATTTAAAATTTTTGCATTAGTCGGGAGGTTTTGATTGACGTAGGTTGCGATTTCAAAGGAACGTTCTTTTGAAGCAAGATAATGTTCCCGGGATTCTCGACCCAAAGCAAAGTTAAAATCACCTCGGTAATGATAAAGGGCAAGGCCAGAATGAATTAAAAAGACAACTGAAATCAGCAGGGTTGAGATCCAAGACGGACATCGCTTAAACAGATCTTCGATGGAGATTGCGGATAGGAGCGCGAGGACCGGTAGAATTGGAAATAAAAAGCGCAGGCTTTGACCCAGTAAAAACCAGGCAGTCAGATAAAAAATAGCATAAAAAATCCAGAATTTAAATGGACTGAGTGATTTTCGGAAGATAAAAAGGCCCGGAACCCAAGCAAGATAAGCAGGTCCAATATTGTCTCCAAATCCTTCAAAGGTTTGCGGAGACATGGTTATGGTCCAAGGTATTTTGATGAAGTTTAGAAAGGTTTTCGAAACACCGATGTCATCATAGTGGATCGATCGATCCCCCGATCCAAAAAGCCAAGCAAAGTAAGGGTATACAGGGTTTCCCCATTCAACCCAAGCCCTGAGATACCAATAGGCTCCGGAGAGAATGGCTCCTGCAATAAAAATCATCAAAAGCGTCAGCCTAAAATTTCTTTTGGATATGGAGAAAATGATGATTGTTAAAAGAGAAGCCAGAAAAGTGATGGCTCCCAAGTACTTGATGCCTAGCGTTAGACCCATTAAAAGTCCAGCCACAAAGAGCCAAATCTTTTTCTCGGTTTGCATCCAGAGTGCGAGAGCATATAAAGTGAGAAACGAATAAGATGCGTATGCAACGTCCACGTAAGTTGAAGCTATTTGATTGACAATGCCAGGAGTGGTGAAAAAAATGAGCCCAGCGATCCATGCGGATCGATTTGAAACATATTTACGGCTGATGCTCATGATACCGAACGTACCTAGGATTCCTGCATAAAAATGGAAAAATTTTGCAAGAGAAACACTCCCCAAACCCAAACCAAGTGTGTACAGCATTTCCATAAAAAATGGGAATAATGAATTAATTTCAAAAGGAACTTTACCGATGTGCTGGTTCGCGAGGAAAACCTTGGGTAGATGAAGGTGGTAGCAGAGGGAATCATTCGACGTTTCAGGGGTTTTGAGTCCGGCCAAAAGACAAATGAGGACCATAAGTGAAAGGGCTGCGATCAAGAGATCTTGAAAATGAATAGATATCTTGAGATTGAGGCAAGCCTGTTTCATGATTTGAATTAATCTTTTAGCAAAAGGCAGTGAGAGGAGAAAAGGGGCCAGAATGAGTATCCAGGACGTGAAATGATTTAATGAACCTGTAATACCTGAAATGAGCACAAAATAAGAGAGAATTCCCAATCCTAAAGCTGAGCTAAAAATAAAATCCTGATCAGCTTCAGGTTTTAGGCGGAGGAAAGAAAGAGAACACTTTCCTAAAAAAAAGCAAATCCAAATCAGAAGAATCGCAATCAAAATAGACATCATGCTATTCCATGAATGGCCTGGGCAGCTTTATGAATCCATATTTGATGACAATACGCAGCATAGACCAATAAAATCCAAGTGATAATAAAAATAGTCGTGAATGATTTCGATTTAGAGTTATCCACAGGCAACTTTCTTCTGGGGCTGTTTTAAGCACAGGATGAGAAGAAAAAGTGCTACGGCTAGCGAGCAAAGTGAGATTCTTTTAAATAAAACAGGATTATATTTCATTTCAATCGAGTGAATCCCTGGCTCTAACGCTACGCCTTGAAATAAATCCCCTCCCCAGCTTTGAATCATCGAAGATTTTTTGTCTACCCATGCCCTCCAGCCAGGATAAGCTACTTCAGAGACCAGGAGGTATCCTTTGGAGGATGGATGGGTTTCAAAGCGCATGCGGCCGTGGTCAAGATCAGTAATGGTCACAGGTTGAATGCGATCGTTCGACAGATCAGAAATTCGCTTCGGAAGTTGGTCTGCAGATAGAAAAAAGGCTCGGGGCTGTATGGCGCCTTGAATTTCATAAAGCAGGAAAGAGGATTCTTTTGCTCGCAGCAAAAGCTCAGGGCTTTTGAGTGGTTTATGCGACAAAATAAATTTTACATTAAGTCGCTTCAGATCCTCCAAATGACCCAACATCCGATCTGCAACCATCCACTCTGTCTGAAACGAGTCATTAAAGTACCCTCCCCAGCCACCGAGTGCATGTCGGATTTTTTTCATAATAAGAGGAGAATAGGCCCCTAGGTCATCAATTCCATAAAGCATATTCGAACTTGGCAGAATGGGATATCTTACGGAAGTGCTGTCAGAGCTGATATTTTCAATGATTCGAAAAGGTGACTTTTCATGGCTTAGGGTTTGCGTGATCGAGTTTTGAGGTAATGGAGGCGGAATTGAATCAAAGGGCTCCAGGGTGGCTTGAATGCTCGTGAATCCGTAGATATAGAGATCAAAAAAAAGCCATGACGAAAAAAGAATCAGGAGGGTTCGCTTGGAAAGAGGAATTCTTGAGACCAGCAAAATGACAAGGATGGTTAAGCTCAGGAGTATAAATTCATTTCGCGTATCCCGCGTCTTTAAAGAAATAATATCCTGAATGCTTTGATAGAAATCCTGAGCTTTTTTCCGATATTCTTCGCGACTGTGCGGATGCCCTGGTTTACCGTAAAATTGTTCTTCAACATAACTCACAAATTTGGGTTTCAGTCTGGATTCATAATGATTCAAAAGAAATGAACTGAGTGAAGGGATGACAAGCATGGCAAAAAACAAATAGGAAACCCACCTGAAAAGGCGGATTTGCTTAAGTTGAGCGCACGGTATTTCAAGAATGCGAAAAAAATAATCAAAACCAAAGGCTGCAAGCACGGCCAACGAAAATCCAACATAGAAAAGGAATTTGATGGGTGTGCGGAATGAGTGGAAATGCGTCAAATCAATAAGTCCTCGATAAAGCGGACTCCATTTCCCCAAGGCAAGTAAAAGAAAAAGGAAGGTCGAAAGTATAAAGAAATTGCGATGCGAGTTTTTTGGATATTTCAATCCAAGCGCCGCAAAAAAAAGGCCCAGCAGTCCAACATAGAGTTCAGAACCTAAAAAGCCGTCCCATGAGGGATAGATAAGAGTAAGAAGACCCAAGGGATTCATGGATCCAATAAAAGCTACTTCTCGTGCAGCATCGGCTCGAGAAGAGAATTGCGCAAGCTCAAACGTGGGCAAAATCTGGGCAAGTGAAAAGAAAATCCCGAGGAGACCTGCCAGCGTAAATAGCCCAGCGCTTTTAGGGCTGCGTTTTGGAATCCATCGAAAGATGAAATAGAGGATGGAAAAAAAGATAGTATAAATTGCGACCTGCAGATATCCCCCGAAAATTTCAAGCGCAAATACAACTGCCAGCCAATAGGCATCTTTAAACGATGGTTTTTCATTGAGTCGATCAATCAGAAGAAGCGATAGAGGCAGCCAGATGACCACTTTCTGGCATATGTAATTATAATAAAAATACCCTCCCTGCGAGGAACCATAGAGAAAAATGAGAGAGGCAAAAAAGGATGCTGCTTCCGAAAGTTTCAGACTCCGCAAATAAGCATAAAAAAGAAATACACCGAGGGCATAGTGAAACAAGATGCCATAGTTGTAGGCCCATTTGATGGGTAAAAGAAAGAGAAAGATCAGATTAATAGGATAAAAGGCACCGATTTGCCCCTCAGCCAGAAGTGGAAATCCTGCCTGAATTGAATGTGTCCACCATGGAAAACGAAATTCCCGGATTTGTGATTGAAGAAAAAATGCCCAGGGATATTGCTGCTCTCGATGATCACCGCAAAGAAATGCAGATTTCAAAGAAAAAAGATCTGGAAATACAAGGATCAGCGTTAATCCTAAAAGGGAGAGAAAAAAGAAATCTTTTTTTTTCATGCTCATTAAGAGCTACGCGCCACGACGATTATTATAAGTCACAATCAAATCAGCCAAGAGTCCCAGAGATCCGGTCATAATACAGGTCATAAAGATGATGATATCGGATTCTTGAAGCGTTGAGGTATAAGCGAGGCTCAAAATGGATTTGATGACTCCAAAAATGAAAAGACCAACTGCAGCCGGCATAAAAATACGTAGCGGTTTAAAATACATCACCATGCGGACAATGGTGCTCAAATAGTTAAGCGAATCTTTTACAGGATGAAACTTAGAAGTTCCAATGCGCTTGTGATACTGAGTGGGAATATACTTCACTGCGTATCCGTTTGTCAGGAAGGCTAAAGTCATGGTTGTGACGCAGGAGAAACCATCTGGAAGCACCCAAAGATAATGCATCATAATCGATTTTTTAAAAGCCTTGAGTCCTGTATTTAAATCCGGAATATGAACGCCCGTTAGATAGCAGGCAAGTTTTCTTAAAAACCATTTGGCAGGGGTTCTAAGTAATTTAAGTGTCCCCTGCTCGCTTGTACGGGCACCATTGACTTGATCAAATTCAGGAAAGAGTTCAATCATTTTTGGGATATCCGAGGACTCATACGATCCGTCAGCATCAAGCATGACGATGATTTCCCCTTCAGCTCCGATAATGCCGGTCCGGCGAGATGCTCCAGAACCTCCGGTAAAAGGACGGCGGATTAAGCGAACATTCTTGGATTTAGCAATTTCACTGGTTCGGTCTTTAGAGTGGTCGTCAACAACTAGAATTTCGTATTCATAAGATACGCGAAGCATGGCTTGGCGGATATCATCAATGACCTTGGGAAGGGCTTCTTCTTCGTTGAAGGCTGGAAGAACAATACTAACATATGGTTTAGACACTAAGCACCTCGTTTATAAAGCTAATTCTATCAATTTTTAACAGGATGCACAAATCCTCTTTCAGTTGCATACCAATGACTTGGAATGTGGCGTTGACAAGCATTGTGGATTTCAATAAGCTTTTCGCATGAAAGACTCGCCTTTTATCAGTTTCATCGTACCGGTGTATAACGAAGAACTGAATATTGCCAATATGCTTCGCAATCTCCATACGGTTTTATCTGAGAACCCTGATTGGAACTCGGAAGTGATTGTGGTTGAGGACGGTAGCCGCGATGATACCCGTCGAGTGTTGGTCGAGGAAATGAAGAAGTATCCAAGAAGTCAGCTCATTATTCATGAGAAAAATCAAGGTTATACCCAGTCTTTGAAAGACGGCATTTCTCAGTCCAGAGGAAAATACTTAATGTACATTGGTGCTGATGAGGAATTTGACAGTTCCGAGCTGCCCAATTTTGTAAAAATTTTTCAGAATAATGAAGCGGATATCATTTTGGGTGTTCGCTGGCAGCGGAATGCTTATAAGCTTTTCCGTTTTTTTCTTTCCGTGATCTATATTTTTGTTTTGAATTATATGTTTCGCATGAGGATCAATGACTATAACTGGTCACAAGCTTGGTCCCGTGAGGTGTTTGAACGCATTGAATTAAAATCCCGATCTCTTTTTGTGCTTCCTGAAATCATTGTGAAGGCACATGATCTTGGATTTCGCATCAAAGAAATCCCTTCAAATCATCGCGGCCGCCAAGCAGGAAAATCTTCAGTGAACTTGCGAATTATGGGAGCGGCACTTTGGGATGCTGTCCGGTTTGCTTGGAAAAGAAGATTTGCTAATTACCGGCCGGATGCAATTGAGAAATCTTCTATGTTTCCTCGATCGACTTCTCTACAAGACTCTGTATCACGTTAGGTTTTACTTCATCCTTTATTTTGTAAATTGACAAAGAAAGTCCATTTGATTTTCTGTTAAGTAGCTCGCGCCAATCAAAAGGTCCACCAGTCATCATGATGTGATCATAAACCTCTTGCCGCTTTCCGTCCTTATAGGGTGTAAATGATGCAAGTTCAGTCCCAGACTTTTTGAGATCAGCATAAAAAGATGCGAGGGCGGGGTCTTTGATCGAATTTTGGATCACAACATACTGGACTCCATATTTTTTCAATTCCTCCAGATTATGCGATATCACGGGTCTTCCAAAGATGAAACGCTGATTGTCATTCTGACCACGAACCATGAAGTAAAGGTCGTATGAAGCTGATCCGGGAGGAGTATTCTTTATCATGTATTCTATCCGGTTGAGTTTCTGCGAGGTGGACCCCTCGGATTGAAGTAGGAAGTTCTTTTTTTCTTCCAACTGTTTATTCGAAAATTTAAGTCTGGGCATGAAAAAATCACCATCGAGAGCGATCACAGAATTTTGTTTTAAGTGGGAGTCAATCCATATTTGGGCTTGGGTTCGTGTGTCCATCTTAAGCATGATGGAAAGCCATGCTGCAGAACTCGCAATATTGGTGATTGATAAAATGATGGCAGTAAGAATCGCTATCAGCGGTTTGTGCCATTTTCGAATGGCTAAAAAATCCCACACAAAATCAGCACTTAGCACCATGAGACATGGAATCATGGGCAACACATAGCGCTCATAATCTTGTCCAGATTTCCAGAGGATGAGGTAATATGCGATCACAAATAAGACCATTGCAGAACGGCGTATGGATCGCTCACGAATGGCCTTGATCATACCCAGGACTGAAGTGACAAGAAGAGTCCAGCCAATGCCGCCAGGTAAGGAATAAAGAAGGTGGTGCAAGAATGGAGTTCCTCCCTGATGTGCTAGGGCCTCGGATTTGATTTCATTCCAAAAAGTATGCCAATCAATAATGGAATATGGATTCAGCGCTGCATAAACGCCCATCGCAAGCAGGCAGTAAAAAAGAAGACCTTTTAAGCTAGCACTGGGACGTTTGTGACCTTGAATCGCGAGTACAAAGAGATAGGGAATGATAAGAGCGACTCCATTGTATTTAAGCGCAACTGCAAGTCCGCAAAAAGCTCCCGCCAGCGAATGATCTCGAAGTCTGTGACGCTTTTCTGCTAATTTCCAAAGCGGAAACCATGAAAGTGTCATGACCCAAACGAGCGATGAATCAGGATAAATATAATGGGCATCTTTAACATGCAAAAAACAAACAGATAAAAAGAAGGCACCTAAAAGAGCCTTGGACCTAAGTCCTGAATTATTGACAAGACGGAATAATGAAAAAATCGTAAGGAAAGATGGAAGCACGCCCAAAGCAAAGCGGCCCAGAAGATAAAACAGAGTGGGATCTTGATAAAAGAAGAATTCAAAAGTTTGAGGGTCAGGAAAAACATGAAATAAATTGCCTAAAAGATAAAAGATGCCATAGAGAAAACATAATAAATAACTCGTCAACGGAGGGATTCGAAAAAAATGAGGGTTAATATCCCCGGAAGCATAAGCGAGAGCGTGATTAACCACAATAGGCTCATCGGCATGATAAAGATTGGGAAGACCAAATTGGATGGCAGTAAGACGCAGCAGAAATCCAAGTCCTAAAATAGTTCCGAAAATAATGAGATCAAATTTAGGCATTCGGCGAAGCATCATCATAAGAAAATCATTCTTGTTTTGTGTTTCGATGCAGCCACCGGATCTTACAAAGATCTAGAAGCATTTTTACTGGATCGCGAATCAGATTCACCCGAGAATGGGGGTCATTAACCCACATGACCGGTAATTCAAGGATGCGGTACCCCAAGCGTTGTCCTAGAAATAATATCTCGGCATCAAAGGCAAAGCCCTTGAGCTGTTGCTTGGAAAAAAGTCGCTGAGCAGATGCTTTAGTGAAGCACTTAAATCCGCATTGAGAATCATTAATTCCCTCAAAACTAGCCAAGCGAGCCAAACGGTTAAATGTTTTTCCCATGGCTTCGCGGAGCCAATTTTGATGAACTTCAACGCGTGAATCTGACAAGGCACGTGAACCAATGACGATGTCATAATCTTTATGCAAAAATGGTAGAAACCGTAAAACTTCCGCAAGAGGAGTGGATAAATCCGCGTCTGAGAAGAGAACAAAATCCCCATGCGCCGCAAGCATTCCCTGTTTGACAGCACTTCCCTTGCCTTCATTTTGCGCATTCTTAAGTAAAGTATAGGATGATGGTTTGAGGATTGAAGTGAGGGTTTCCAGCGATTGATCGGTGCTGCCATCATCTACTAAGATTAGCTCGCATGCAAAAGTTTGAGTCGTCATGAAGTTCAAAATTTCAGGAAGGGTCCGCTTGAAGCGTTCGGCTTCGTTAAAAAACGGAATTACTATGGATAATAGCAGCTGTGACATTTGTTTAGTATAGCCGGAAAAATCAATTCTCCGAAGTAAATTGAGAGAATAGTTCAGCTTTATTTAGAGCGTACGAAAATAGGCGATTGTTTTTTTCAGACCATCCTCGAGCGGGATCGTCGGCTGCCAATCAAGTTTGGTTTTGGCTTTAGTGATATCAGGCTTTCGGACTTTAGGGTCGTCAATTGGAAGAGGTTTGAAAATAATTTTGCTGCGACTCTCGGTAAGTTTGATAATTTGTTTCGCTAGTTCCAAGATCGACAGTTCGTTAGGGTTCCCAAGATTCACAGGCTCATTTAAGTGAGAAAAAAGCATTTTTTCAATGCCATTAATCAGATCATCCACATAGCAAAAGCTGCGCGTTTGTGAACCTGCACCAAAAACCGGGATATCTTGGTGCAGAAGTGCCGACGAAATAAATTCAGGGATGGCTCTTCCGTCTCTCTGACGCATTCGAGGTCCGTAAGTGTTGAAAATACGAATAATCTTCACATCAACATTGTGAGCATGGTAATAGGCCATGGCCATGGCTTCAGCGTATCGTTTGGCCTCGTCGTATACTCCCCGAGGCCCCACCGGGTTCACATTTCCCCAATAGTCTTCTGTTTGGGGATGAACCAAAGGATCGCCATAAATCTCGGAAGTCGAAGCCAGGAGGAATGTGGCTTTTTTTGCTTTAGCTAGACCGAGTGAGTTATGGGTTCCTAGAGCACCGACTTTTAAGGTCGGGATCGGGAACATGGCGTAGTCGATCGGGCTTGCGGGTGATGCAAAATGAAGGATGTAATCGACCGGGCCAGCAAAATCAATGTGCTTGCTGACATCATGCACAATCAGCTCAAAGTTGGAATTATGACTTAGATGGGAAATATTGTTTCGATTGCCCGTGATAAAATTATCAATGGCAATGACCTTCATTCCTTGACTAAGAAATCGGTCTGCTAAGTGAGAGCCTATAAAACCTGCTCCCCCTGTGATAACAATCGTTTTCTGTGTCGACATGATTTCCTTAAGACTTTTCTAGAAACCAGGCAACCGTGTGTTTTAAGCCTTCATCAAAGCGGGTCTGGACCTTGTAATTCAGTTTCTTTTTGGCTTTGGTAATGGATGGGAAAGTTCTTCGAACATCTCCTCGACGTTTTGGCTTAAAAATAGGTTTGATCGACTGTTTACCAAGAATTTTTTTGATGCCGTTAAATACGTCAAGAACCGATTGTTCATCTCCACAAGCGATGTTAAAGACATCACCGTCAACCCCGGTTGTTTTCATGGCTTGGAGATTTCCGTGAACGACATTATCCACATATGAAAAATCACGGGATTGTTTTCCATCCCAATGAATTTCAGGACTTTTTCCTCTTTGCAGGAGATCGATAAAAATAGGAATCACTGCGGAGTAGATGGATTCCGGATTTTGTCGTGGACCAAAAACATTGAAATATCGAAGACTGACAGTCGAGAGGCCATAAAGCGAAGTGAAAAGACGGCAGTAGTATTCCCCCATGATTTTTGAGGCTGCGTAAGGAGATTCAGGCTTCGGAATATCAGTCTCAACACTGGGGAATTTCACCGTATTCCCATAAATAGAAGACGAGGAAGAAAAAATCAATCTTTTGACTTTGGCTTTGCGGCTCGCTTCGAGAAGCTGTAGCGTTCCGGTCACATTGACGTCATTGGTTTCGGTCGGTTTATCGACGGAACGAAGCACGGCGCGGCAAGCTGCAAGATGAAACACGTAATCAACACCTCGCGTTGCCTTTTCAAGATCCGAGACTTTTCGAAGATCGCCTTTTTGAAAGACTAGATCTCCTTTTAAAATCTCCAGGTTTTCTTTTAAGCCCGTAGAGAGATTGTCAAAAATCTTGACGCGGTGGCCTTGATTGAGCAGTGCTTCCGCAATGTGCGATCCGATAAAACCTGCACCGCCAGTGACTAAACAAGTAAATTTCTTCTTCATTACAGCCTCACGATTTTATTTGAATGAAATTTTGATAAAGCATTTCGGGTGTCATAGATGAGCTTGGCATGCTTGACCACGGTATTGTAAGTGAAGCATGAATGGTTTGTCGAGATAATGACGAGATCATGTTTTCTAAGCGTTCCAGGAGATAGGGGCACAGATTTCAAATGAATCCCGTCATGCTTGAGTTCCGGCACATAAGGATCGTGGTAGGCAACTGCGGCTCCAAGCGAGGTCAACGCCTGTAAAATATCAAGTGAAGGTGATTCCCGGGTATCAGGAACGTCTTTTTTATAACTGACACCAAGGACTAAAACTTTTGAGCGTGTGAGCGATTTTTTTGCGTATTGATTGAGCGCAGCGGCTGCCTGGCTCACAACGTAATGAGGCATTTCCGCGTTCATGCGACGTGCTAGATCAATAAAATGAAGATCATGCCCCTGAAGCCGCGCTTTCCAGGATAGATAGATCGGGTCAATACCAATGCAGTGCCCGCCAATGCCTGGTCCAGGATAAAAGGGCATGAATCCAAAAGGTTTTGTTTTTGCAGCCTCGATCACTTCCCAAATATTTACTTTCAGGGATGATGCTGCGCGTGCGAGTTCATTAATGAGTCCAATATTGACGATTCGAAAAGTGTTTTCCAGCAGCTTTGCCATCTCTGCTGCGCGCGTCGAACTGACTTGATGAACGCCCACTGTGATTTGTGAATAAAGGAGCGCAGCTAATTGAGTGCACGAAGGAGTAACTCCCCCAACCACTTTGGGAATATTATTTGTGTGGAAGTTGGAGTTGCCTGGATCAATGCGCTCAGGTGAAAAACAGAGAAAGAAATCCGAACCTACTTTCATGCCAGATTTTTCAAGTGCAGGAAGAATGACCTCTTCAGTAGTGCCAGGATAGGTTGTGCTTTCCAGAATAATGAGCTGACCTGAATGCAAATTTTGACCAATCGCATCAGTGGCAGAAACAATAAAAGAAATATCAGGATCTTTGGCCCGGTTGAGTGGAGTCGGAACGCAGACAATGACGACATCGACATCCGAAAGAACATCAGTATGAGAAGTTGCGCTCAATTTTCCCGATCGAACAAGCGAAGCAATTGTTTTTGTCGGAATATCTGGAATATAAGACTTTCCCTTCAAAATAGTTTTAATCTTGGAATCATCCAAATCAATGCCTGTGACTTTGAATCCTTTTTCAGCAAAAGCCGAAGCGAGCGGTAAGCCGACATAACCTAGTCCGATGACAGCAATATGTGCCTTTTTTGATTGAATCTTTTTTTGTAACAGTTTGTCATTGGTTTTCATAGGATTTTCGCCTTTTTAGTTCAGACAGATAATCTTGTAAGGCCTCTTGCCACGGTCTTAAGTGAATACCAAGGTCTTTCTCGCATTTTTTAAGCGACAGAACGCTATTCGCCGGCCGGGGGGCTGGACGCTTGAGTTCATCGCTGGTGATAGGCAAGATGCGAATATCCTTAATTTCGGACATTTTCAGAATCAGTTTAGCATAATCATACCAGCTGGTGACATCGTTATTTGCCAAATGATAGATGGAGTTCAGGGACAATTTAATTTTTTCAGTAGGATGAAGAATTAAATTTGAAATGGCCAAAGCAACGTCAGGAGAATAGGTAGGCCTACCTATTTGATCTTTGACTACAGGAATTTCCCCTTCCTTGGACGCTAATTCTAAAATCGCTTCAGGGAAGGAGCGATTACGAATACCAAAAAGCCAAGAGATTCTAAAGATGAGATATTGGCATCCAGAGATCTGAAGAACTTTTTCGGCCTCTAGTTTTGATTTCCCATACACGCTCAAGGGATTCGGGGTGTCATTTTCTTCGTACTCTCCGGTTTTTTTTCCATCAAAAATATAATCGGTACTAAAAAAGATAACCTTTGCTCCATGTTTGCGGGCTGATAGCGCGATATTTCGAGTTGCTGTGACATTATTTCGAAAGGCGTCATCTTGGCGCGATTCGCAAAGATCAACCTGAGTCATTGCAGCCGCGTGTATGATCCATTCGGGTTTGAATGAACTAAGCCAATGTTCGGTCTTGTCTGGATCGGTAAGATCGCAAATTTCAAAAGGAATGCGGGTATGAGGCTTTGCGTGCCTTCCAATACCAAGTAAAGTGGCATCAGAAAGAGCATCAGCAAAATCAGAGCCAAGCATGCCTGCGGCTCCGGTGATTAAGATTCTCATGTCTTATTTGAGGGTGAATTTATCGCGCTTTAGCGGCATCCACCAGGAAGCATTTGCACGATACCACTCCACGGTGGATTGAAGGCCTTTTTCAAAAGTCCACTTGGGGTGAAATCCTAGGGATCGAATTTTATCGGTTTTAATGGAATAGCGGAAATCGTGTCCAGGACGATCCTGCACGAATTCGATTTTATCTTCCCCCACTCCCATCGCGCCTAGAATTTGGTGAGTCAAAGCTTTGTTCGAGAGTTCATGACCCGAGCCTATATTATAAATTTCTCCCGGTTTGCCTTTTTCAAACACGATTCGCAAGGCCTCGCAGTTATCCTCCACGTAAATCCATTCACGGATGTTTTCTCCTTTTCCGTAGAGGGGAACCTTTTTCCCTTCGATGAGATTTGTCACAAATAGAGGAATCACTTTTTCAGGGAACTGATTGGGGCCGTAATTGTTAGAACTTCGGGCTATGATGACTGGAAATTGATAGGTTTTCCAGTAGGAGCGAGCTAGAAGGTCTGCTGAAGCTTTTGCTGCGGAATAAGGGCTGTTGGGAGTAATGAGTGCATTTTCATCGGCAGAACCTTCTAAAAGCGATCCGTAAACTTCATCCGTGGAAATGTGGAGGAAACGCTGAATTTTATTCCGCATGGCACTATCAAGTAAAACTTTGAGGCCAAGAATATTTGTCGTTAGAAAATCTTGGGCATTATCGATCGAGCGGTCGACATGCGTTTCAGCGGCAAAATTAATGACGGCTTGAACCTCCGGCATGATTTTTTCCACCAGAGCAGAATCTCGGATATCACCTTTGACAAATTGGTATCTTGGATCTTTTTCATAATCCTGGTTGTTTTTAGGATTGCCAGCGTAGGTCAATAGATCGAGATTAATGACTGAGGTGTCAGGAGAATGATTAAGAAATCCGCGGATAAAATGCGAGCCTATAAATCCACAGCCGCCAGTGATTAAAACTTTTTTCATTGAGTAGATCTCGATTTTTCAGCGAGAACATTCGCACGGAAAAGCGATTCAAAAGTACCAGCATCAGTCCAGTAACCCTTTAAGAAATCGTATTCCATTTCACCTAGCTCAAGATAGCGATTATTGACGTCAGAGATTTCGAGTTCACCGCGATTTGAAGGCTTAAGCGTGCGAATGATCTCAAAAATCTTAGAGTCATACATGTAAAGTCCGGCAACGGCGTAGGAAGAAGCTGGTTTCTTAGGCTTCTCAGTAATTTTGGAAATTGATTTGCCTCGAAACGTCGGCACTCCGAAGCGCTCAGGATCTGGCACTTTCTTAAGAAAAATACGCGCGCCTTTTTCTTGATTTTCAAATGTTGTAACGAATCGCGAAATATTATCTTCTACGATATTATCACCGAGCACCACGACGATTTTGTCGGATTCAGCAAAATCTTCGGCGAGGGAAAGCGCCTGAGCAATACCACCTTCCCCTTCCTGATATGTGTAATGAAGGTGCTTGAGGCCGAAATTTTTTCCATTCCCAAGGAGCTTGAGAAAATCTCCTGCGAAATTACCGCCTGTGACGAGCATGATTTCACGAATTCCACCTTGAACCAGTGTTTCAATGGGATAATAGATCATGGGTTTGTCATAAACCGGGAGTAAGTGTTTGTTAGTGACTTTGGTTAATGGATGAAGCCGTGTACCCAATCCTCCCGCTAAAATAACTCCCTTCATGATGGGTGTTCTCCTGTTTTTGGACAAGCTTTACCAATGCCGTAATATTGAAAACCGAGATTTAGTATTTCTTCGGTTTGCCACATGTTTCTTCCGTCAAAAATGACTTGTTGGCGCATCAATCCACGGACGCGTTTCAAATCGGCTTTACGAAATTGATTCCATTCGGTGATTAAAAGAAGGGCATCGGTATTTTTAACTGCATCATAGGGATCCTTTGCAAAATAGATCTTTTTACCGAGTGTTTTGGCTTTAGACATAGCCTCGGGGTCATAGGCTCGGATTCGCGCTCCTTGCGCGAGAAGCATATCGATGATATCCAGAGAAGGTGCAAAGCGGATATCATCGGTTTCAGGTTTAAAGGCAATTCCCCAAATGGCGAGCGTTTTATCTTTAAGATTCCAGAGATGATTTTCGATTTTTCTGATAAAGAAGGTCTTCATCTCGTGATTGATGGATAAAGATTCCCGCAACAGATTGAATGGTACGCCGAGTTTTTCGGACATGGAAAGGAAAGCAGACAGATCTTTAGGAAAGCAAAATCCGCCAAAGCCAATTCCCGCTTTTAGAAAATGCGTACCAATTCTCGGATCAAGGCCCATGCCTTTGGCCACATTTTCAATATCTGCGCCCGCTGCATCACAAATTTTGGCCACCGCATTAATAAATGAAATCTTGGTTGCAAGAAACGAATTTGAAGCGTGCTTGATGAGTTCCGCGCTTTTGATATCCGTGACCACCATAGGTGCTTTGAGCGGTTTGTAGAGATCGCGCAAAAGTTTTTCTGATTTTGCATTTGAAACACCAATGACAATTCGGTCTGGCTTTAAAAAGTCTTGGACAGCGGAACCCTCACGTAGAAATTCAGGGTTTGAGGCAACATCGAAAAGTGATTCGTCCGGCTGAATGGATTTCATGGTTTTATAAATCCACTCGCCTGTTTGGACAGGAACCGTGCTTTTTTCAACAATCAAGCGGTACTGATGAAGATTGCGTGCAATTTCACGAGACACATTTTCTACAGCAGAAAGATCGGCTTCGCCGCTTTCTTTCGGTGGCGTGTTCACACAAATGAATAAAATCTCAGCATGTTTCACGGCATCCTGGATATGGTTAGTAAAATGAAGCTTCTTTCGGCGTCTAAGTTTAACCAGCAGTTCTTCTAAGCCTGGCTCATAAATGGGAGATTTGCCGCGCTTGAGCTGTGAAATTTTTTTGAGATCATTGTCAACGCAAATGACTTCATGACCAATATTGGCAAGGCAGGCTCCGGTGACAAGACCGACATAACCTGACCCAATAACTCCTACTTTCATAAATCCATCCTTATTTTAATTCTGACTTTGGTTTGATCCTTTATCATTGGAGATCAATATTGCGGAAATGGTGATTCGAGTCTATCTCATACTGCTAGGCGATACAAAATCAGACTGGTTGGATCCAGAGACTGTGTCTCCGATTCGAGGACCTTCAAAGGATGCTCGTCCGCCCCCGCCATTAATCCCAAGTTTTGGAAAGGCTTTCATGTAAAGCTCGAAATAAAGAGTTCGATTATTGCTTTCAATTTCAGAATTTCTCACATTGTAACCAAAGTTTAAAATAAAATCGTGCATATCGCGTTGAGCCCCAAATTGCCATTCTTGGAGGTCTTGCGTCTTTGGATCCCATCGGAAATAGCCATTGAGGGCCCAGCGGTCATTAATAATGTAAGACCCATCAAAAACGAACTGATTGCTGCTAGCAAATTCCGGAATATCGGTGACATAACGGTGTCCAAAAAGGAGTTTAAAGCGACGTCCAGGTTTCAGGATAATATCTTGATTGGCCATTTTAAATTCATCGGCTCGCGTGTCGTAATCAAACCGAAGTTGGTACTGAAGCCACTCATAGGGCCGCACCGTGAATTCTTGTCCCAAAATTCCGAAATTGCTTTTGGTGTAACCCGTTGTGTAAGGAGAAAAAACATTCTCAACAGCTCGGCCGTCGGGATAAAATTCGTAACTCAGGAATGTATTCATGCTTACAAGATCCACGCGCTGCATTTTGCCACCTACGGAACGTTTCGTTTGAATTCTGTTCTCGAGTCCAAAGGTAATGACATTTGAATCATCGAGTCGGTCTATCGAGTCAAAATAGCTCAGCCTTTCGTCGCTTACTGTAGAAGTTCCATACGTGTATTTGGTATAAGGCTCTGCAATATGTCGGAGTTGATTAATTTCCATCCCAAGTTTTTCAAAGTGAACTTGAAAGGTTTTGTAAAATTGAGTTCGCAGATCAGAACCAAGTTCACCATAGATGCGGTAGTGGTCTGCATCGGATTCGAGCTCTCTACTATAATAGGTTTGCCGTAAACCGGCGTGGGGGGTAAATTTAATTTCTCGCCACTTGACTGGCGAAGACCATTCATTGAGTTGATCGAACCGAGTCACATCTTCGTTTTTATCGGAACGCCCAAATTGTTTGGAGAGTGAGTTGACACTGGTTTGATTCTGGTAAAAAAGCCAGGGTTCAAAAAAAGGCTGAGTTTTCCAGTCAAATTGAAGCTGCGGCATGTGCTCGACCGTACGCTCAAAATCATTCATTTTCTTTTCAACATGAGCGAGCAATCCAATGTGCCGGGTATTTCGAGTCAGTGATACAAAAGAGTTAGGCTCAATTTCAGAGCGGTACTCTTTTTCAAAAAAATCTTGGAGGACATACTCATCCGACAAATGGTTGTAGCGAAGCAGAAGAAAAGTGTTTGGATCAAAATCTTTCCTATGACGCCACGTCACACGTCCGCGGTCGCGGCTTTCGGTCGTTTCGAAGGGATTAGAGTGATCAGTGAGAGGGGCTTTTTTATCTTGCGTCACATACAGGTTTACGAGTCCGTACCCTAAACTTTGAAAATTGTAAGAAATATCACCACCACCGCCAATCCCTCTTTTAGAGCGATAATCAAGACGTACTTTTCCGTAAATATTCTTTGTAATGGTGAATCCTTTAAAAATATCAATGAATGCTCCGTGCCTGGAGTTATGACCTGCCATGACCGCAAAGGGAAGGTTGTTTGATTGAAGCGGGATCACGACATAAGGAAGCCAAAAAACGGGCTTTCCTAGAAGGTAGATTTTTGTGTTCCAGGCCACCATTTTGTCACCGTCGTAAATCGTAACTTTTTTAGCTTTAATTTGATAGTGTGGCTCGCGTCGGTCGCAAGTGGTCACTCCCCCGATTTTTACGACCTTAACGCCTTCTTTAATTTGCTGGATGTCTTCACCTTTGGAAAACCACGGTGGGTTAATACTGCGTCCATCAGGAAAGCTTCCCGAACTATTTTGGAAGTCATAGTGAATTTCATCTCCCTGTGCCATGGCAATGCTCTTTTTGAAAATAATAACATGCCCTCGGGCATAAGCTTTTTTGGTATCAGTTTCAAGTTCGGCATAGTCCGCTGTGAGAGCCATATCTTCATAGCTTAAAGTGACATTTTTCGTGGCGATTAATTTTTTTGATTCACGCTCATATTCAAGATTATCCGCTTGCGCTTCAACCTTGGCTTTAGATGATTGGAAAATGTCAGAAAAAGGTACGTAGCGATCAGATTTTTGGGTGGGAGCAGAAGCAGTTGTTTCAGTTTTTGTTTCTGTACTTGTTTGGTTGGTGGAATTTTCAGCAGAATAAGCAGGTGCACAGGCTAGGAAAACTAGCGTAAGTGCGAAACCAGAGAAACGCTTCATAATAGATTTATTTATCACGATACAACACAACTTGATTTCGGCCCTCTTCTTTGGCTTGATAAAGGGCTTTATCAGCTTTTTGCGTTAGTTCGAAACCCATTTTCGTAACATCGACCGTTTCATCACCGCTTGATACTTCTGGAGTAAAAAGTGCCATTCCAATGCTTACGGTTACACGTGTTTCCGAATTGTACATTTTAAACACATGCCGAGCAATATTAGATCGGATACGTTCACTGATTTCCATCGCGCCTTCTTGACGCGCTTCTGGAATGACAACGATGAATTCTTCGCCGCCATAACGGCCAACAATATCAACTTTTCGCAGGCTTTCCATTAATAAATCCGCAACTTGCTTGAGCGTTGCATCACCTGCGATATGACCGTATTCGTCATTATATCGTTTGAAATGATCGATGTCTAACATTAATACGGCCAAAGGGATGGAAAATTTGATGCTGCGTTTTAATTCTTCTTCAAATCGTTCCAAGAAATGTCTCCGAACAAAAACATGGGTCAAACTATCACGAATGGCAAGTTCGCGAACTGAATTATAAAGGCGAATTTTTGAAACTTGCAAAGTTAAGAAGGCACTCAACACTTCATACTTAGCAAGATCATCGGCATGACCTCCCTCAACAATCAAAATGGATGATAGTACATCATCAAAAAGCAGGGGAAAAAGCCAGAGGTTTTCGTGATGGATAATGGATTTCGAACTTTTGAATTTCGTCAACGCATTTTGTTCAAAATCCCGGATCTCATCAGCATTATTGGTAACGCCTTTTTCGTCGATCTGGTAGCGGATGAATTTTTCGGTTGACTCAGGTTTTTCATAATAAAGTAAAAGGTGGATTGTTTTTACAGGAAAAAGCGGACGGACGCGTTTAAAAAGAATTTCTGTGATGCCATCAAAACTTAAAAACTCGCTAAATTCTTTTGCGACTTCAAATAAATCCAGAAGTCCTGTCACCTGCTTTTCCAGATGCTGAAGACTATTCATTCGGGAGTCATATTTTTTATTAAACGTTTCAAGATCTCTGTCCACAATCTCCTTCTGATAACTGGCGTCTGCAAGCTGCAGCTTCCAGTGTTTGCGATAGGCGTACATGGCCAAGATCAATCCCAGCTGAAAGACTCCGAGAAAAATAATTTCAAAGGAAAACCTAAGAACGATAAAAATTCCAAGTAAAAGGAATGATACGCAAAGAAAGATTTTGTCGATTAAGGGGTGCCGTTTTTCAGAAGGATAAAAATATGGAAATAAGATTAGCGGATAGAGAATAAAGAAAGTCACCATGATTTTAGAGTTTAAAATCAAAAGCAACGGGACAACGAAAAAAATCAGATAGAGGAAATAAAATCGATTTAGCATACTCGATTTCTTCCTTTTCGTTTGGCGTCATACAAAGCGTTGTCGGCTTTCTGAATTAATTCATCAACAGAAAAAGTGTCTTCGGGGAGGCTTGCAATACCTATGGATACAGTCATTTGAATGGATTCGCGTCGCACGACAATCGGCGTTTGTTCCACTTTAATTCGCAGAGCTTCCGCGAGTCTAAAGGCTTCTTTTTTATCGGTTTCAGGCAGCATGGCGATGAACTCTTCACCCCCATAACGGCCTACGATCGCACTTTCAGAAAATTTAGCCAAAATTTTAGCAAACTCGACAAGCATTAAATCCCCCACTCCGTGGCCATACCGGTCGTTGCACTGCTTAAAATGATCGAGATCGCACATGATCACAGAGATGGGACGTTTCGTCATTAGCGCGCGGCGATGCTCTTCACGAAGACGATCAAAGAAATAACGTCGCACATAAAGCCCTGTCAAAGAATCCTTGATCGCTAGCTCCTCGGTTTGTGAATACATCATGGCATTTGAAAGTGCAGATGCGGTCAGTACGGCGATGGTATCAAGAAGCCTTAAGTCATCGTGTGTGAATGTATTGATTTTCGTGGAATTAATGCGAAGCGTGCCCATGGCCTTTCCTTCTTGATTGAGCGGTGCGGCGATTAGACTTCGAACTTGCTCATTTTTGGCAGCTGCATTGGCATCAAATCGAAAATCCTGGCGGCTATCCATGACAATTAATTGACGGCGGTTTTTGATGACCCAATGATCAAAAAGGTCAGGTTCGTAATGTTTCTGCTTGTGTGGGCTGGCTTTGTAGGTCTCCACTTCGTGGACCGCCATCATTGGGATTTTCTTGCTGTCGCTTTCAAAGAGGGTAACCAGAGAAAAATCTCCGCGCAAAATCAAATCCAAACTGCGCGCTGCAGCGGTGCTGGAGATTTGTGGAATAGAAAATGTGGTAGCGAGCTCTTCGGCGAGTTTTCGCATGTTGTAGTAGGTGGAGTATTTTTCAAACAACATGCTGATGGCTTCACCTTTGGTTTTGTAAAGCGCAGTTCGATCATTTTTTTCGATCTGGCCTTTTTCTCTTTCAGCATTCACCAGAGAAATATGGATTGAATAATATTGATCTAATGAATACAAAATAATTTGGAGAAAGACATATTGCACGATAAACCAAAGAAATGTCTCGCTCTTTGTGACGCTAATGACAAAGACGATCAGTGCAATCGTGAATAATGTGAAGCTTAGACCACCGATGACACGGAAAGAAAACCAACCTGCCATAATGACAAAAAGCAGAGATGTGAAACCAAGCGAAATTCGGTTGAGATAAACTTCAGGCGAGGTGCTGATGCGCAGCTGTGCTAGACAGAAAGTAATGAAGAATGGAATATAAATACAGATCGCGAGGGCGACAATGAAAGCGATTTGTTTGGGCGCTCGGGATCCCATGCGATCAGAGAATCGCCTTTTCGGTCTCCGGATCGAAGAAGTGGGCCTTGCTCATGTCAAAAACAACCTGGAGATCCTGATTCATGTGAGCCGTATCTTGATTGGAAACACGCGAAACAAAGGTGTTGCTTCCCGCCGCAAGATGGAGATAAATATCAGCACCCATGGGTTCCACCATATCCACGGTTGCAGTTAAAGTAAACTCAGGTCGCGCATCCACAGCAAAAATTTTATCGTAGATGTCCTCAGGTCGAATGCCAAAAATAATATTTTTATTCCGGTAAGCAGCAATTTTCGAGTTATGCTGAGGCAGAATTCTTAGCTTGCTATTTTTATCCTGAAAAAAATAATCCCCATTCTCTGCGGAGATAACACCTTTTAGAAAATTCATCGCAGGCGACCCGATAAAACCAGCGACAAACATATTGGTCGGGTTTTCATAAAGCCCGATCGGATCCGCAACCTGTTGGATGGTGGCTTTTCGCATCACCACAATGCGGTCGCCTAATGTGAGTGCTTCTACCTGGTCGTGGGTGACATAAATCATGGTGCATTGCAGTCGATTGTGAAGTTTTTGAAGTTCCATGCGCATTTGTACGCGGAGTTTTGCATCTAAATTACTGAGAGGTTCATCAAAGAGAAAAACTTTGGGTTTGCGAACAATGGCTCTTCCAACAGCCACGCGCTGTCTTTCTCCTCCAGACAACTCTTTGGGTTTTCGGTGAAGCATGCTTTCAAGTCCTAAGATATCTGCAGCCTCGCCGACGCGGCGTTCGATTTCCTTGGAGGGATATTTACGCAGTTTAAGGCCAAAGGCCAAATTTTCGTAGACGCTCATATGAGGATAAAGCGCGTAGTTTTGAAAAACCATGGCAATGTCGCGATTTTTTGCAGGGACGTCATTGACGATTTGATCATCAATGCGAATCTCCCCTTCGGAAATTTCTTCCAGTCCTGCCACCATGCGAAGGGTCGTGGATTTGCCGCATCCTGAGGGACCTACCAAGACGAGGAATTCTTTATCAGCGATTTCTAAATTGACATTGCGGACAGCGGCTTGGTTTCCAGGATAGGTTTTAGAAAGATTCCGAAGCGAGACCGTGGCCACTTAGACCTTCTCCTTTTTGGCGCTCGCGAATTGAAGGAGCAAGTGGAGTTTTTCCTTCATTTGATTTCTTTCAACCACCATGTCTAAAAGCCCATGTTCCAACATAAATTCTGAAGTTTGGAAATCCGAAGGGAGTTTTTGACGGATTGTTTGCTCAATGACACGCGGACCAGCAAATCCAATTAAGGCGCGAGGTTCAGCAATGATAATGTCTCCAAGGGACGCAAAACTTGCCATGACTCCGCCCATGGTCGGATTTGTCAGGATGGAAATAAAGATGAGGTTGGCTTTATGAAGTTGGTTGAGAGCGGCCGAAGTTTTAGCCATCTGCATTAAGCTGAGAGCGCCTTCGTACATGCGAGCACCGCCGCCAGACCCAGAAACAATAATCAAGGGTAATTTTTTTTCTACCGCATATTCGATAAGACGAGTAATTTTTTCTCCGACCACAGAGCCCATCGATCCCATAATGAATCGAGAATCTGTGATGCCGATAGCTGTTCGAATGCCGTTAATTTTACCTTCGCCCGTGAGGCAGGCTTCCTTTAGGCCAGTGCGTTTTTGGTCTTGCTTTAGTTTTTCATGATAAGACTTAGTTCCTTCAAATTTCAAAGGATCTAAGGTTCTGAGCACGGGATCAATTTCTTTAAAGCTTTTATCATCCAAGAGTTGATGAAGACGCTCCTGCGCTCCCACAATGAAGTGATACTTACATTTCAGACAAACAGATTCATTATCTTTAAGCGTTTTATTGAACATGACGTGCTGGCAGCTGGGACACTTTGTCCACAAACCTGCCGGGATGCTCTTTTTCTTAATCCCTGATTTTAATGAAGTTGTGTCTAGCAAGGTGCCCTTGTCTGATGCTTTATCTGGGTTTGTCATGATGAGAAATGCTGTTTGATAAGTGATTTTGTTATATAAGTTTAGAAATTCTAAGCAAAGATAAAGTCCATGTCAAATTATTTCAACTACTTGATTTTCATAGCTTTACAATCGATTCCCGCCATGCTATTTTGAATTTCACCATGGACCACCGTCTGATTCAGCAAACTTCGCAAAAATTGGTTCTCTCGCCGCAGATTCGTCAGTACATCAAACTGTTGCAAATGCCTGCAGCAGATCTTGCAATTGCCATCAACGATCTAATATCCGAAAACCCTGTAGTCGAAGTCCAGGGTGAGGAGGCGCTGAACCTAATCCCGTCTGAGAGCTCTCCCCTTTCTGAACCCAGAAAGGAAATCGAAAGTCAGTCGCGTGAGCTTGAGTTTGGGAAAAGCGAAGATCATGAGAGACTACTTGAGATCGCTGATTCTGGCGTGGATACAAGTCCTTTTAGAGATTCTGCATTTTCGAATGCGGAGGAAGCCCAGCAAATTAAAGATTTTCAGGATATGATCTTGAGCCGCCCCGAAAGCTTAGAAGAAGAACTCTTTCGACAAATAAGAACGCTGGATTTTTCTGAGCAAGAACGGAAAGCAGCGCAGGAATTTGTGGGAGATCTTGATGAAAAGGGTTATTTAAGTTCAAGTCTTGAAGAAATCGCCCATCGAACTGGATTATCATTGGAGCTTGCCGCTCAACTTCTTACAAAACTTCAAGATCTGGATCCTGCTGGAATTTTTGCACGAGATTTGCAGGAATGCCTTCTGATTCAGCTTCATCGAATGCAACCTGTCCCTCAACTGGCGATGGAAATGATACGGCAAAGCTTTGGGCTTGTGGCCAAACATGATTGGGCGGGCATTGCTAAGCAAATGCAGAAATCGGTGGACGAAATTCGATCCGCTTTTCAAATCATTGCTCAATTGGAACCCAGGCCGTCACGTTTTTTTCAGGGAGAAGCGCCTCAGGACGTGGTTCCGGATGTGACCGTGAGTTTTGATGATACTGAAAGCGGTCAGTTGCGCGTGGAGCTCAGGCAGGAAAATATCCCTCGACTTAAAATCAGCCGTCTTTACCGGAAAATGTTGAGGGATCCTCAAACCGATGCAGAAACGCGTCGTTTCATCCGGGAGAAAATTCAAAATGCGATGAATTTTATTCAGGGAATGGAAATGCGCGGGTCAACGCTTAAAAACCTGGCGGAATTTATTGTCAAAAGCCAGCCGGATTTTTTCACGCAGGGTTTTTCGCATTTGCGGCCGCTTAGAATGAAGGATGCTGCGGAAGCTCTTAAACTTCATGAATCTTCCATCAGCCGAGCTGTGAATGGTAAGTATATGGCCACACCGCAAGGCACAGTTCCGCTCCGAAGTTTCTTTTCAAGTCGATTGGAAACAAGCGAAGGTGAAGGAGAATCTCAAAGAAGTCTTTTAGTCCGTATCCAAAAAATGATTTCTGAAGAAGATCCGAAGCATCCTCTGAGTGATCAGGCTCTTGTGGATCAACTCAAATCTGAAGGCGTTCAAATCGCGCGTCGTACGGTAACAAAATACCGTGAACTTCTCAAAATCCTTCCTACGCATTTACGAAAGCAGCGCTAAGTCCATTTTACGAAAGCAGACTTTTTTGGGGGCCGGAGGGTATTTCCGCAAGGCGGATTCTGCTATGAAATAAGCTGGTGGTCAGAATCGTCCGCCTGAAGCTATGCTTCAGGACGGATCCGGCATCCGCATTCGGGGAGGCGGAAACTGACATTTTAAATAAGCTGGTGGTCAGAATCGAACTGACGACCTGCTGTTTACGAAACAGCTGCTCTACCAACTGAGCTACACCAGCAAGACTAAATTGATGCAAGTTTTATGGTTGCTGCTCTGCACCTTTCAGGACTTTGGCCTCAGGGTGCCGCTTTGCTTTACTTCGCAAGCTGACTGAGCTACGAACCACGTACGAGGTACTCACTAAGCCTCGACGTGTGCGTCCACACACCTCGGTCGTAAGAGCAAATCCGAGAATACAAGGCAGATTGCGTATTATATGCAAAAACAGATTCTCACCCAAACAATTCTTTCAAGAGGAAATAGCCGAGTAAGGTTTTAGCATCCACAATTTTTTTTTGCTGGATCATCTTTGAAACTTGTTTCAGTGAGAAAATTCCTACGCGAATGTCTTCATCGGCATCCTGAGGAGCGCTTTTGGGAATCAATTTTTCAGCCAGGTAGAGGTGCATTATTTCTGATGATATACCTGGTGTGGGATAAAATTCAGAAATTTTCGTCAGTTTCTTTGGCTGATAGCCCGCTTCTTCCATAAGTTCTCGCGAAGCTGCGTGTTTTAAGCTCTCCCCCTTTTCAATGCCGCCCGCAGGCCATTCCCATAGCCATGATTTGGCCGCAAAGCGATATTGCTCGATCAAAATGAATTGATCTTTGGACAGACGAGGCAGAATGACCACGGCTCCGGGATGTTCAATGATTTGACGGGAAACGATGCGTCCATCTTGCAGTTGTGCCTTTGAGTCGGTCAAGTGAATCGGGCCTTTTGAGAAAACAATTTTTCGACTTAAAACTTTAAGATAAGGCTGCGGCATTTAGGTTCTCCGTGTCTAAGAAAGGGCTCGATTGAAAAAAATGTAATTCGTGCTCGAAATAAATTTAAAACGTTATACAATGTCTCAGATCGCGAGGCATTTTATCATGAGACTATCAAAAAAAATAATTTCACTTACGCTTCTTCTCAGTGTTTTCCTCTTCGGATGTGCCACAGGACGCGATATGACTTCCTCCCATTATTTACCTGAATGGGAAAACCAAGTATTTTCTTTCCCTAATCCCACTGAAACATCTGCCGGATTTTGGCTTGTCAAAGCTACGGAGAAAACTGCATTCGCTGTTGGCCGGGGCCTTCTTATTCCCTTTGCTTTGATCGGAAACTTAGCCGTCAATGCTTACCTTGTTCCAACTTGGCCGTTCCGCTGGGCTTTCCGGGGAGATAAGAGGCTTCTGGTTTGGTATCCCCTTTTTCATGTGGGAACCGATGTCGGATCACCGGAGTTTTCTAAGGCCTGGAACCGCGATCTGGTCTAGCTGCTGACTTCTTAGCTTTCCCTGCTCTAGGCTCACTTAGAGTGTTGCTTCTTAAGATTTTTTTTCGTCTTTTTGGGGTTTCTCAAGTTTCTCCAAAGCGGAAGCAATGGTTTCCTTTGGAAGCACGCCACCTTCAACACCCAGATGATACGCAGGCGGTGGGCCAAGAGGATTATCCTTTCTGCTTGCCGTGACAGTAGTTTGACAACTTAGCCTACCTCTCTTCAAATTATTTTTCGTAACTCGTTATCCTGTCTGCAAGTTTATTTTTCATTTTCTAAAAATGTTGTGCTACGTTTTGACCTCTTTCTCATTGATTCTCTCCTAGTGATTCCCGATAATTTGTTGTGACAGACAAAAGAGGGGGCATGTACTTTCGAGTGAAGAAACAAAAAAACAAAGAGGGGGTGGCCCGTGAGTATTTGTGTGTGGTGGAAGGACACCGTAAAAACGGAAAAGTACACCAAAAGATGCTTGCGAATCTGGGGCGACTGGATGAGCTGAAAGCTACCGGGAATCTGGAGCGGTTAGCAGAAAAACTCAATGAGTTGGTGGGGAAAAGAGAGCTGGTGGACTTGGCCAAGGATCTAAAAGCTCAGTGGGCCAAGCATTACGGAGTCATTCAGGTATTTCGGGCGATGTGGGGAAGGCTGGATATTGCCAAAGTTTTGATTCAGGAGGAAGAAACTTCTGCCAAAGAATTTGCTTTTCAAGAAGCCATCCAGGCGATGGTGATTAACCGGCTGGTGAAACCATCGAGCAAACTGGAAACCTGGCGGTGGAAGGAGCGCGTTTGGGAACCGGCGTGGGAAGCTCTGAATCTGCAGCATTTTTACCGGGCCATGGATTATTTAATCGCAAGGAAGGATTCGATAGAAGAAATGCTTTTTAAGAGACGGGATGATTTGTTTGGCAAACAGTTGGATCTGGTCCTCTTTGACACCACCACGATTAAATATTGGGGCGAGCATTCGGACAGTCCCTTGCTCAAACACGGCCATTCCAAGGAAAAGAGAATGGATCTGAAGCAAATCATCATTGGAGTCCTGATGTCCAAGGACGGACTGCCTCTGAGGCACGAGGTTTGGGAGGGCAATCAAAGCGATGTGAAATCGCTGCAGATCATGGTCAGCCGTTTGAGGGACCGTTATCAAATTAAGAAAGTGGTGATCGTCTGTGATCGGGGGATGGTTTCGGAGAAGAATCTTAAGGAGCTTGAGGAGGCTGGGTATGAATACATTGTTGGAGTTAAGATGCGGCAATTGGATGAGCAAAAGAAACGCGAGCTTTTAGGGGAAGTTGGATTTGAAGAGATTCGAGAAGACTTGTGGGTGAAGGAAAAGAAACACGAAGGGCGGCGTTATTTGATTTGCCACAATCCTCGAGAGGCTGCCTTGGAAGCTGGGAAGCGGGAGTATTTCAAACAAATTCTTGAAAAGAAGGTGTCGGATTATTCCTTTAAGGATTGGGTGGTCAAAAACGGCTACCGTAAATATCTGAAACTGGAAGGTAAGGATTTCAAGATCCAGATGGATTACGAGCGGCTGGAAGAAGAAAAGAGCTATGACGGTAAATGGGTGCTCCTGACTAACACGGAATATTCTTCGAAAGAATGTGCTCTTTACTACAAAAGCCTCTCGCAAGTGGAACAGGGTTTCCGGGACTTAAAAAGCAGGATCGAGACAGGCCCCATTTACCATTGGACGACTCAGCGAATCCGAGGTCACGTCTTTATTTGTTTCCTGGCGCTTTTGCTGAAGATTGCTTTTGAAAAGGCCCTGGAGAAAATTGACCCTAAAGCGATTTACTCCGAAATCCTTCAAGCGCTCAAAGATGTGAAGGCTACTAAAATCTTAGTCAAAGATCGGGAGCTGATTTTACGGACAACGTTACCGGAAAAGGCTCACTTGGGATTCAAAGCAGCAGGGATTAGGATCCCAGGCGATGTCCTTTCCCTGAACCAAGCCAGTGTTGTGCCTACGTCTACGCCAAATGTCGTAACCCGTTGATAACAAAGGACTATTTTTTAAAAGGTGTCAAAC
>CAZOOM010000028.1:0-27673 GCA_964581425.1 uncultured bacterium
TTCGTTCCAGTGATTTGCTTCCTATTATTGAGAAACTTAAAACCACGGCAGGTTTGGATGAAATCCTTGCGGAAATAGAAGATTCTGCGACCTCGGTTGATCGGATTTTATTGCTTCTTCGTGCCGCATCAGCGGCTGTGACTCTTCATTATACGGAAACAGAACCTCAAGTGGGCATTTTACTCGCTCTCGTGAAAGAATTGGCTGGATCTAATTCGCGTTTCCGAACAGACGCCATTCGCCAGGAGTTGAGCGTAATCGAGAATCTCTTAAAAACCATGCCGTCATTTTCAGCATTAATTGCAGGCGGTGTTGCGGCGCAAGGCCAAGCAGAAACCTCGGAAGTGAAAAAGATCAAAAATTTTGCAAGAGAACTTGTGGAAGCCATGCCCGAGATCACACGGCTTGATGTTTATTTGGCTTTTGAGTATCCGGATCTTAATGGAAGACAAATGAACGATAGGGTCAGGACGCTTCATGATCTTCCTCTCAAGGACAAACTCAGTCCTGCATTCTTGGAAAAATTGAAGGACGAAATTGATCAATTGCGACTTACGAAAATCTTAGATTCAGGTGATGATGCAAGTAGTCAACTTAAGAACTATCTTGGCTTTGCACTTTTGGAGCTATTACTCAACGATCAGGGTTTGTCAGTGGAAGGTGTTGAGCTTGCATTACATGAGGGAGTCCGAAATTTACGGCAGTTCCGTGATCCAACACCCGGAGCTCATCCATTTCCTCAGTCAATTTTGCAATTTACTAAAAAGTATCAAAGATTCATTGATTTTGAAGTTGCCGGTACAGATCCCAGTCTTGGTTATGTTTTGAATATGGCCCAGACCTATTTAGCCCTTTACTTTCCATCGGATGATCTTCGTTCAGAGATACGTGGGGAAAATAGAAAAGTGGATTGGAAAAATCAAGCGCGAATAGCCGTAAAGGTTTTGGGCTGGACTGGGATAGCGCTTAGCATAGCGGCGTGTGCTCATTATTTAGATCCAGGCATGTTTATTCGCTATATTCCCGCAATTTTGAAGGGGTGGGTGCTGACTTTATTTGTGGTCTTCGCCAGCAAATTTAGGGATCAGCCTTTGACGCAGTTTCTGATTGTCATGGTTCCGGTCCTTACTTTAAGTTTCTTAGGATTTCAGCACCTGGGCTCCGAGGAAATGATGAGAGCTTTGGTCAGTTCGGTAGTCATGTTCAGTGCGATCTTTACTTCAAACAGGTGGATGTATAAAACCGAAGGGGAATCAGGTTGGCAGGTATTTCGCAAAGCACTGCGGTGGACCGCAACCGCAGGAATTATTGGAAGAATCTATTTATACACGGTTTTTCTACCCTTTGTTCTGTTTGAAATTCAAAAGCCGCTTTTACGCGCTGCATTTGATTTAGGCATAGCCTCCGTTTTGGTTCATATCCCCATCATCTTTAGTTTGGGAGCAGTTTTTGGCGAGCAGATTAATTTATGGAAAGATCTCACGGATCGACACCCGCGCCACTTGCTCAAGTCAAAAACTTTTCAAGGAATTTTGCATTTCACGCCTGTTAATTTCTTCTATTGGTTTCCTGTTTTGCTTTTGACCTATTATTTTGCGGTAAAAAATCCGTGGAAATTTTTGATCCTGCACTCAACGATGGGTTTTATTTGGACCGCTTATTTTGAGCGAAAAATTAAGGCATTATTTTCGGACGCTCAGTCTGTATCTGGCGAACGGAGCGAGCTTCGTTCGAGAAAAAATCGGGGGAAACGAGATCGCTTAGCTGATAATAAAGTCGCAGAGGTGGTAAAAAAAGAGCCCGTGCTGTCTCAGAAATCAAAAAGGTCAGGCTACCGTAATGTTTATTTGTTTGGAGGCTTCGCTGCTCTAGCTGCTTTGGTCTTGACTTTCATTTTCCCTAAACGTGAAACTGTTTCTTCTCCTAATAACTTATCGGTTGCAAATACTCAGGTGGCTACAAGTTTCAGACCGACTCCTGATTTTACGAATCAATTTGAAATTAAAAAATGGCCGGTAGATTTTGTATTTAATTTCACTCCCCATTCCTCAAGTGAAGACGGAGAATTTGTCGCTCAGGCCTATCGTGATGCTGCTCCAAGGAAAATTGTAGAAATGAGTGAGAACAGTTTTGGTTTTCCAGAAGTATTCGATGCAATCCGGAATCATGTAGACCAGATCAACGATGCTACACGCAGGTTCGTCGCGATTACTTCAAATCCCCGGCCAGAAGATTTGCCTATGCTTCGTCAGCTTGAAATGCAATTAGCGGCAATGCGTAGTTATGACCTTACGGAAACGGATTTAAAGACACTCGTCTCGATGGAAAGGGGTAATTACTCACGTCCTGTTCTTATGGAGATCATGCAGAAGGTTGCTCGGTTGATGCGTGAAACCTACCGTTCTGAAGTGGACATGGGAGTTCCGATTGAAAAAATGAGGAGTGATTTTTTTCGAGTGAGGGCTAGAGCCCTCATCGGCAGAGAAAGTCGGCGGTATGCTGAGGTTCCAAGCGCAGAGATATTAACGACGAACGCTTCAATGGATTTATTTATAACTTATGCCCTTGATGCACTAAGCCAGGGCAAGGGGGTCGATGTTTTCTATCGGGATATGGCACGACACTTTCAGGAGAACCAGGCTAGTCATTGGTTACGCGCTTTTTGGTTTTTTCAGGAAATTGTCCATCAAGCTTCAGAGCCTGCCTCCATGGGGGCAAGTTTTCAGACGACGATGGGAGGCGCGCATTATCCCGAGTTCGAACCTTTTATGGATGCCTTGAAATCTGCCGGGAACAAAGTCGAAGTGCGTATCAAGCCTTTGGTTACTACCGGTGAAGCAACTTTCGATCGAGAGATACGCGATGCGAGAGCCGGGAGGATATTCGGCCATGATGATTTAAATGAAACGGAAAAAGAAATTGCGCGAAAATTTGCAATCGAAACATTTCTTTCGCGGCGAACTCTGTTCCATGGAAACTTGGTTTCCGTTTTGCGCGATGCAACGTATTCTTCATCCAAACGCTATGAGTCGGTGCGAAGTGTGATCAGTCGATTGAGCGTTTCTGATCAAATGATCCTTTTTGATGATATCAATCGATTAGGATCCAAGATGGCTGGAGTGCCGGAGTTTGGATTTTTAGGTTTTGAAAGAAATCCCGTTGCGATTCCAAAAGGGCTGGCAGTTTCGGCTTTTGTTTTAGATTGGCTAATCAAAAATGGAAAAATCATGCCTGAAGAACGTCAATTTTTTTCAGATGTCCGTGTCGCGGTTACCCAAAATGGAGTTGTGGTAGCGTTTTCAGATCGACCGGAAATCGATTTTTCCATTCCCTGGCCTGAGGCATTGCCTCGGCGGGAAGTAAGAAATGAGGGATCTCTTCTTCGCTCCGAGTTGCGCCAAAATCGGTTTGATTTTGGTACTGCTTCGGGCGTGACTTTGAGGTCCCGCTCCGAGCTGCCCCAAAATCGGTTTGATTTTGGTACTGCTTCGGGCGTGACTTTGAGGTCTCGCTCCGAGCTGCGGGAATCGATGGAGGAGAGAATCGCAAATATTCGATCCGGGAAACGTGTTGAAGGGATTCAACCCGAAGAGCTGCTTCCTTTGCTTCAAGCGCTTAGCAGACAAGCGACGGGTTTCTCATCCGCCTCATTTTCTTTTGTGTCTTCAATTCACTTTGAATCCTTGGGCAGTGCGGACTCGGGGGAGCGCTTTCGATTTAGAGAAAGAATAGGAAGCTATGAAATGACGCTAGGGGAATTTGAACAACATCTAACACAACTATCATTTGCAATGAGTCGAATGGGATCGGACAGTGCTTCGATCAACATTCAAAGAACAGGCGAGAAAGGTATTGCGCGACTTTTGCAAAGCAATTTATCGTTTGAGGAACTCCGGGAGTATTTAAAGTTCATCATGGAGCTTCCCTTCGTCCATGAGATGGTATGGCCTCATTTTGCAATTCAGTGGAATCCTGATAAAAATGTTTATTTTGTAGAGAATTGCGAGCCAAAGCAATCCAGCGTACATTCCTCAGAAACGCCTATTCAGTTGCGTTCGATTTATCGGAATGTTTATTTATCAAAAACGCGCATTCCTGTTTTGATGGAGGAGAGAGTAGCGGCCATGACTGTTATGGACTGGCAAAGCCGCCAAAGCCTTTTGACAGAATCTGTACTCGGTCAGTTGTCTGTACCTAACAACGCAGAGCAGGAAAATCCGGTTTTGGTTCTCATTTCGAAACCGGATTTTAAGCTTTTAGATCGAAGCTCCCAGATCTCAGTGATTTTAAGAGCTTCTTTGGTTGCTGCTGTGAATCATTTGAAGGAAGAAGACCGTCTGCCATTGATTCAAACGATAGGAACGCAGGATGGCACTCTTCATTGGCTTGCCGAACAAGGCTATATGGATTTTCTTGTGATGCCCGGATCAAATATTGAGCGGACATTCCAAGGACTCAAATTATTTTTAGCACGATCGATTGCACGCAGGACAGACGCGCCAAGAATTTTACAATCGATTGATCAAATCGAAAACAGATGGAAACAAAGTCTTGAAGTTTTACGTGACACTTTAAGCCCGTTCTTAAATCGATCTGAAATAAGACAAATGGATCCGGTCGAAGGGGCTACGATTTTGACAGCCTCTTCTGAGGATTCGGATGTGCGAGCGCTCTTGAATACTGAGACATTAATTCTTGCGCGCTACAGTCTTGCGAAAATATTAAATGGGCAACCCGATAAAAAAGTTCTGATCCGTCCCTTGGTTAAATCAGAAAAAGCCTACCAGATGTGGAATGCTATTGGATTTATTGCAGATCAAACGCCTGAGAGCATTCGCCAAAATTATATGTCTGCCCGACGCGACTCACTTTTTAAGGCGCTTAGACAAAACGTGACTCAAATTGAAATTCACGGAACGCAAATGACAGTTACTTTTTCTGATGGCGAGGCTGAGGTCTTGACTCTGAAACAGGGGATGACGTCTTTTAGCGATAGTTTTCGCAATCTTCAAACATTCTCAACTTTGTCGGGAGAAAAGCGCAGAGCTGGAATTGAAGCACTGATCGCAGCCATTATTGCTGACAAAGTTTCTTATGAAATCAAGGAAGTGAGTTTCGAGATCCCCATGAGGCTCGGAAATGATGAAGGTAAAAGACTTTTTGTCCATGCGATGACTAAGGCGGGTGATGAGGGGTTATTTAATCACGACATTACTTCCTCCATTCTTACCGAAGAAGAATATCAAGCGATTGTCATTGCTCAGCACGAAGTAAAAGATGAGGCTGAACGGCAAATCCGTGTAGGGAATCGTCAAGCTCAACATCAGATGCTGCGATATCAACGGCTGGCCGAGGACGCAGCTCAGCGTGCACTTCGCGAGAAAGAAGCTCATCAGTTAGCAAAAAGAGAACACAGGATAAAAATTATCAGCCGATGTCTTATGAGTTTAGCAGCTGCGGCTGTGGTTTATTTTGTGGGCTGGATGATTCATGAAATTCTTGCACAGAGAAAACTCAGCGAGCAAATCAAACTCGACAATGCAGCGCGGGCGATTGTGGCTCAAAGAGCGGCGACCAATCGCCCTACGATTTCTACAGTTGAGCTGCCGCTGGTTCAAGCGTTCGTGGCCGCTAGCTTAGAATCTTTTGTTGATAAATTTGGTGGCGACGTTTCCGGCTACGGGCCTGTGATTCAGCAGATGGCAAAATATTCGAAGGGAGGAACGGGTTTTCAGTTAGAAGCTTTTTATCAGTATCAAGCCGTGGCAGATTTTTATGAGAGCTTGCGCTACTTGGTGAATTACGATCCGAAAACTGCAGCTCCTGAAATTCAGAAATTGGCGGTGGCTTATGAAGAGGCCATTGTCCGCTTGAGCGAGAAAGGTATTTTAATCAAAACCTTCAAAGAGATTGACTTAAAACGAGCCTTGCGGAAACAAATATTGGGAACAACGCAGCAAGTGCTCGAAATGCGTGCCGCAGATCTTTTGGCAAATTCTCAGCGAAGTCTTCAAGATGTCAGGGATCTTGTAGAGGACTACACCCAATATGTCGAGCGCATTTATGAAGACTATCCTGTGGAAGTGCTTCAAATTGTGGCAACGGATGGATTTCCTATGCCGATTTGGACAGCGGCAGAGTCAAAATGGAGAGCTTTGGCTGAAAATAAAGCTGGCAGCGAAAAGCTGAGTCTGGCTGCAAATGCGGTTCAAGAAGCCAATGCTCGAACCGTGTTATTGGAAATTTATCGAAAAGTTTTATTGCCTCATCCCACCCTACGGCCTAATCCCACGCTTGTGGAATCTCGAAACAAAAAAGCGGGGGTCAATGCAGAAGTTTTAAGTGAGATTCAGAAATCATTGCAAGATGCCAAAGAAATGACGTTTGCGGAAATCGAAAAACAAGTCGAAGCCCTTCGCCCTGTTTTTCAAAGAACGGCTTTTCAGTTAAAGGCAGTGGATCAGCCGGGGAAGGGCACTCTTGAGATTCAACCCGCAGGTCAGGCTCAGCCCAATCGAATATCTCACGTGGTGTTGTTGGGTCGATTTCCAGATGAAAGTCTGGTGGCGGGCTATTTGGACGAAACTTCTCGTCAGCCTAAAGTTATTCGCATCCGCGAATTTATGGAGGATTTGCCGCTATCAAGTTTTATCCTCAAATATCCTGAACATATTCCTTTTCTCAATTTAAAAACGCCGGAAACGCCTGCGCGGAATGAAATGCGTGCAAAGTTGGAATATTTGAAACGTGATTTAGTCTTGATTCAGATTTTTGAAGATTCTGCAGGGATTAATATTTTAAGGTTTTCATCGCTAGATTTAGAAGAAAGGCTAAGAAAAGGTCCAATAAAACATGTCTCATCGCCAGCAAAATATGTTGCGGGACTTCTCCATGCTCTGCGATCTCATGGATGGATTAAGATTGTGGAAGAAGGGTCGGCTCAAGCCAGGAATATATTGTATTACAGTGTCACACCTAAAGGTAGGAAGCACTATGACCAGCTTCGTCGTTTAGGCCATAGTCCAGAACCCGAGAATCACCGCAAATTTCCTGATAAGGAATATTACCTTAAAGTCTTTTTTGCCATCAATGAAGATTCAATTTTGAAGCCACAAGATTTCACTAATCCAGAACTTGAAGAGGCCTTTGGAACAACGCAATTAAACATCGAGACTCCTTTACATCCCTCAACTTATAGGGTGCTTGCGGAAGCTGGTTTGCTTCGCGTAAAAAAAGATGCGAACGGAAGTACTCTTTCACGAAGCGATCACGATGTTTATCAGGTTACTGAAAAGGGGCGCAAATTTTACAATAGTCAACGTTCAGAGTTGCGTGCAAAGAATCCGGCTCGAGAACCGATGTCGGGTTCAAAGGGAATTCGACTCCGCGTATGGCTGGTATCGATTTTAATCCTCGCGGCAGTGATTCTTGGACCCGTGATCTGGAATTCTAAGAATTTATCTCCATCTCAAGAAATACGGGAAGTCGCATCTCAAAAACCAAATGCAGAGGAAACGCAGCCTGCGTCTGAGAATCGCGAGCAAAAGATTCCCGGTGCTGTGGAGATGTTTCGAATGCGCCGTCTTGCATATGCGAACAAAACTTTTCAACCGCCTACCGAGGAAGAGATTCAAAGAGAAACCCATGAATTAAAAAGACAGATGTTGAGAAATCTTCGCGCAGTGCATCAACTTATCTCCGATCATCAGTTTCATTATTCGGGGGAACCTGAAGATGCGGAAAACCCTGCAAAAACATGGGGAATGATTCTTGATGTTCTGAAGAATGGTGATCGGATTGGAATTGCGCGCCATACGGATGAATCAGGACATAGCCGCCCAGATGGAATGATCACAGTCGGTGGCAGGGAGAGGCCTACGGATCCTGTTTTTCTTGAGGAGATTGAAAAACTTCAAGAAGCCGTGAAAAACGGGCAAATAGCTGACTCAGGATATTTGCTGGATACGCTGAAGATTTTAGTGGAGAGGTATTCAAGCCCTACAAGAGAATTTCTGATCCAGGAAGAAATCTTGACGCCGATTCCACTTCATAATGCAAGCGCGCCTTCTCCCAAGGGGACATATTTGTTGCCTGATTTTAATGACATCGTGATGACTCGAATGGAAACTCGCAGTGCAAGTCAGTTGCCAGGGACAGCAGTAGAGCAGCCGTATTATGGAATTGAAATGAAGCCTGCTGAGGGCATTATCCCGTGGCCAAAACCCAAAGAAGTTTTATTTCAGTATCAAACAGCGATCGAGTTTGCTGCAGAGCCTGCAGGAGAAATGGATCTTGGAAAAATCAAAGGTTACTACATCCGTATGCGACGACCGGATGGCAGTATTCGAAATGTTTATTTTATTCCGAACATTCCATCCGAGGTTGTGCGAATGAGCGTTAACGATATTGCAGCACGACTTGGTGATTCGGCTGCTGCCGAGTCTTTATTAAAGCAAGGTTTGATTCAGCAATTTAACCGTTATGACGGGACACCGACATTTCTTTTTACTGGCGATGAAGGAGAGCTAATTCGCGTTATGCAATTTCATAAAATTCTAGTTGAGCAGACTCAGAGATTTCCTTTCCAAGAATGGCACCGCTATCTTTTTCATACATTAAAGCAACCATCATCGCCACTACACATTCGGATGAATGTTTCCTTTACTCGAGAGTTTGTTTATTTGCAAATGAATCCCCATCAATATTTTAGAATTTCAAGAATGAATAAGGGAGTTGAAATGTTGGTGGGGCCGACGCAGGCTTTTCTGACGCGGCCTTATCAGTGGGTGGGAGTTTCAGACCCCCGACACTTTGTTTCTCGGCAAGGATTGGAAAGATCACAAACAACAGGGGAAATGGCAGAGCTTGCCCTTGTTTTAGTGCTCCAGGATATGGGTGCAAGTATTCCTTTTGATCGATCGTCATTGTCCGAAGTTCTTTCACCGGATCGAAGCAATGTCGAATGGAAGCCGGGAACGATGGAAGTGCGCCATCCTGAGCGATTGGGACAAGGAAAAGTCATTTTTAGTGATTGGGACGGAACGCTTCAAGCAAGTGATGAAATCGTGGATCAAATGGAAGCCGAACTGATTGCCAGCATGCTCTATCCCAAACCCACGCTTGCACAAATTGCGCAAGTCAAAACTCATGTTAACGCCGGAACCCTTCGTGATATTTACGCTTCGCTTAGGTCGGATGCAATATTGAGACAAGAGATGCCGACCATGGAAGTTTTTATTTCAACTTATCGTGAAGAGGCAATAAAATTTTTCCGTACGAAGGAAATTCCTGAGATTGGCGGAGCATTTGATTTTATCCGTGCAATTGGCGCTCGGGAGGACATCAAACGTTACGTTCTAACCATGATGGAAGAAAACGCTCAAAAAGCGCGGGCTGAGAAAGCGGGCGTTGACTCGTTATTCGATGATCAATTTGGTGATGAGTCGCGGCTTTTTCCAAACGGCGGATTTTCTAAAGTCGCCACGATCCGCGAAGTTTTGAAGGGGAAGAGCGCTGAAGCAAGTCAGGTGGTTCTCATTGAAAACAGCGCCTCGGCGATCCGAGCCATTAAACAAGCACATCCTGGAATCGTAACCGTGGCCATTGCCGATTCACCTGAAAAACTTGCCGCGTTTCGTGATCTTGATGTCGACATCATCCTTCACCAGTGCTTTCCTGATGCAAAACAATTGATGGATGCTGTTTTTGAAAAGCCTGTCAAAGAAAGAAAAGAATCTCGGAGCGTGACTTTGAAGGCTTTGACGCCAGAAGCCAGGAATGTGTTTCAAGATCTTGGCTGGGATCCCAGCATTTTAACGGAGCGATTGGCATCCATCTTGAAAAGTGTAGCTTTCGATCGTTCAAAAGCTGCTTCGGAGCAGGAACTTGGCACGGTATTGGAGGGAATATTTTTTAGAGCGAGACAGCGTTACAGTGTTTTTGGCGATGTTACCTGGCAGCAAGTGATTCGACTCATGGATAGATCCGACCTTAACAGTTTGATTACCGACACTTTTCAGGTTGTGATTGGCCTCCACTTGATCGATAAAAATCCGAATCAGCAACCTGCTAAGTGGAGGATGGTAAAAACTGCAGCACGCGAAGCCCTGATCCATGCTCTTGAAGAAAATTATTCAAGAGAGCCTAAGGAGGCAGCATCTCTTAAACTGGTCAAAGAGGGAACGACAACGTTTGCTGTGCGTCAACCTCTTACCGATGTTTCTCTTTATGAGCTTCAATCAGCTAGTGATTTTCTTGATCGAGAGATGCTTGAAAATTTGACGCATGAAATCGACATGCTTCAGCATCTGGGCGCTGAACAGGATTCGCTTGCAAAATTAAAATCCATGCAAACAGAATTTGAACATGGTCTAGCAGTTGTGAAAACTGAAATAAGCCGCCGTGCTGAGCTACGATCAGCAAAACTTCAGGCCAAGGATGTTCTCGACGCGAGTGTTCTTCCCATTACAAATGCCGGAGAAACATCAGGACTACAGGTCGAGATCCGTTATCGAGATGAGCGCGCAACGCCGCGCACGCTTCAGTTTCAGGGGGATCTTGCTAAAGGGGCGTGGAAGTTTGCTAGCGATTTACGCAATGCCGGGCTTAGTTTTGTTCAATCGCAGAATGGAAACGGTCACGTTGCTAAATTACGAGTGAATGAAACTGATTTTCCATTAAGTTCCATTCGGGAAATGGACGAAATAGGTCGTTTTGAAGAAGCGTTGCGGCGGGCACTGGAGTTAGTTGAATCTCCAAAGGTTGAAAAACCGGTCTTAGTTCATCCTCTTGATGGTTTTGCACGTTCACTTCAAACCTTAAAATTACCCGAAGATCAGGCTCTGGTTCGTCGTCTGCTGGATGCTATTGCTGCCAAAATTCACAAGGAGGAGTTTTATCCGTTAAAACATTCGATACGTCTTGCGAACTCGGTCCAGATGGGAAATTTGCTGGGAATCATTGGAGCGCTGAACGAACTTGCGGGTAACTATCTTGCCAATGGAGGCAGTGAGAACGGTCCTTTGGCTTTGATTTTTCAAATCGCGCGCGAAGCCAATCTTGTGGATTCATCGACGCAAAATTGGAAACGCGCAGAAATGAGGACGGTGCTTGCGACCATGAAGGGCGGGCTTAATATGCTCGGCATTCCTAAGTACAATCATTTTGTGAATGCGGAAAATCCTGAAGCCTTAGCCGCGCATTTGATCAAAGTCTTGGAGGGGGCAGTGCAAGCTGATGACGTTTTAGCCCTATTTTTTATTCCTGATTTTTCCTGGTATGAAGTGTTGGGTGAAGACGGGAATCAGCGGGCCATGTTGCAATCAGAACATTTTGATCGGGTTGAATCCTGGATTGTTCCGGAAACTGAAAGCGGCTGGATGACCGGGGTTGACGTCAATGGGGCAAAGAAAGCTCGCCGGGAACTTGTAGAGAAATTCTTGCGGGAAATTGCAGAGCGGACAAACGGGCAGAACTTCTTTGTTCATGAGGCTATTGTCAGCCTGAGTGAAGGGGGAGTTCAAGCCAGTCGCGGCGGCAGGCCGAGAAAAGATCAAGAGAACGGCCGGGCTTTGATCGTTACTGCGTTCGATCCACAGCGAGCCGAGAGTCGAAATATCAAAATTCCTTTGCGCTCTGAGTCACGCGCCTACGGGATCGAATCGAATGTTGCGCTGCTGGCGGAAAATCAAAATGTGCAAGCGATCATCGATGAAAATCTTTTACGTCTTGCGGAGTTGGTGAGTGTTCCGGACATGTTTACTATTTTAGCGAATCGATTGCCAGGGGCTATCCGCGAATCGGAATCTATTTTCGTGACGGGGGAAGCTTCGCCGGTTGAGGATTCGCTTGGTGCTGTTTTGTCGGCTTTGGGTGTTCAGGCTCAAGATCAATTAGGGCTTTCAACATTAGGAGCGACTTTCTGGCAAGACTTAGCGGCAGGAAAAGACGTGCGCTTAAATATAATCGGCGACAAGCCTAAAGCTGCTCATCGCGGAGCAAGTGATTGGTTATCCACTATCGTGGATTCGATTGCCTTTTTAGATGCCGAGCTCAGTATTTTGCGGTCAGATCCTTTGCGCCAAAATCTCATTGAATATATCCGCAGTGCCCAGCGCGTTGAGCGCTCCGAAGTAAGGTCCAAACGTTCGGAAGTCAAGTGGATCACGTTTAAGATGCTCATCAAACTTTGTTTTGAAGCAGTTTTAACTGAAAACGAGAAATTGCCCAAGATTGTAGCGCGCGGCACTGCCGTGAATCTTGCAGAATTTCAAAAACTGCGGGAAAATCAGTCCACGATTAAAGGATTAGATGAAAAAGGGCAAGCGATTCTTTCCGGGATTGTACCGCGGCTCAATGCCACAGATGGTCCGGCGTTGATTCAAGAACTCAATCAAAAGTACATTGTCAATTTTGAGTCATGGGAACAATTGTTAGCTGTTTTATCGGTGATTTGGGAAATAGATTTTAATTCTGAAAAAATTGATCCTTCTGGATTGTATGCTTTTTTAGATGGGCTAAGCAATTACCGCCGTGAATCTTTCAATCAAGAAGATTTTTCCGTGATTCATGATGGGAAGACCTTCACGGTTCGAATTACTAGCGGAAGATATGCTGAGGTTGCGGTTTTTACCTCGAACGACGGATCTATGCAGATCATTCCTAAAGTCGAACTTAAGCGCCAATTTCCCATGAACTCTTATGAGGGAGCGTGGATCGTGAATATTGAAGCTCGGGAGGAAGGCGGATCTTTTGAACGCATCGGATTTATCATGGCAAATCAATTGAAAGAACCAAACGGTTTTGAGCTGAGGGATTCTTATATTCTTATTGATTCCAGGTGGGAAGGTCTTGGGATCATGAAAAAGGCCCACGAGCACTTGAAGCCCATTTTGAAACAACAAGGAATCTATCGATGGATCAGGATCATTAATAATGATGAAACGCTTTACGCAATTGGATTAAAACTCAAGACCTTGGTTCCAGCAGATAAACAAGAGGTTTTTGATCGGGGAATAAGAATGTATCTTGCAACGCGAAACCAAGCAGGGGTTGCCAGGGGTTTAATTATTCTTCTGACCAAACTTGGGGATCAACGTTTTCAGCTTTTCGATCAACGTTTTCTGGAAACAACGGTTGCAGGTTCGATGAGTAAAGCGGCAGGATTTTCGGTTCAGGAACTCAACCTTCCGTTATTTATGGATGGATCCGCTTCGATTATCATTGACTGCCGCTTAGAATCACGAGATTTAAAAACGCCAAGCGTTTCCACGAGACGCGAGTTTGGGCGGACAGAGCTGCGAGAAACGGAGCAGGAGAAATTAATTAGAGCATTAACTCCCTCTGAAGCGGAGTTCGGTGCACTCAATCGTTTGCGTCGAGAGTTCCCGAGTTTTCGAGAAGGAACTTCCGATTTAAATTCCGGTTCAACGGCGAGTGAAGTCATCGAAGCAACCGACAACATTCTTGCAGCCAATGGGGCCATTCGTGACCGCTCCGGTTTAGAGGAAGTTACTCAACTGCAAGCAAAGCAGAAAAAAGTTGTTGAGCAGCTTGCGTTAAAGATTAAAGATAAATTTCATCCTGATCGATTTTGGATGGCGCAAGAAGCTTTGAAGGGAAGTTCGGAGCGATCTTTTAAAGATGAGCTTCAAAGCATCCTTGGTGTACTCAAATTAGATCCTACAAAAGATCGTGCGCTCATCGATAAAGTTCTTTCTAGGGCTCGAGTCTTACGGATTCCATCACTGCAGCTTTATCGCCAACCTGAAAGATCTGAAGTCCGACAGCTGGCAATGAAAGTGACAAGTGAAATTAAGGAGAGGGGAAATGTTTCAGTGGAATCTGCGGATCGACTGCTTGGGCTCAAAACTCTTGAAGAAATTATAGAAGAACTTGAAATCATCTTGCAGGATGTAAAAGAGAAAGCTCTTGAACAAGAAAATATTCAGGAGCCCAGAGCTCAATCCGCGATTTGGCTCATGGAGAAACTTAACATTTTGGTTCAAGAGGAAGCAAAAAAGATTTCAGGGGCCACTTTTGTCGTGGACCCAGCCTCTGAGGATTCGAATGCAGTCTCTTCTCAAAACATCGCGGAGTATGCTAGAAAATCCGGAGAATTTCGTGAGTCGCTTGGAAAACTGGTGATCCAAGGACGGATGAGCGGGGAAATTCAAAGTCAATTTTCCAAATTCGGATTTCGACCCGGCCGCGATCTTATTGCAGTTCGAGATCTCGCACACTCAGGTGTTTTAGATGAAACCCGTGTCATTCCTCAAATTGAAATGGGGAAGAGTTCTCTTGCTAGGGATTCTCATCTTCCAAAATCGATTTTACCAATCGGGTTTGAGAACCAGACTGCTGAGCATGACGATTATTTTTCTCGTGCCCTTTTAGTGACGCTTCAATATGCTTTGGGAGCGCTTTCGGTCTCGCACCTCAAACCCGAAGAGCTCAATCAAGGTGAGATGATTCGAGAAAAAGTTTTAAATCAGCTCGCTCGCTTCGGTCTTGAGAAGCAGATTTTTCAAGTTCGCGGTGGTCGCATTGATATTCAGCTTGATTTGCTTGAAAAACTCCTTGTCAGTCAAAAAATGCAGGAACTCGTTCGCCACTCTGCATAATTCAAAAATCTCAGGGACGGTTCTCACCAACCCCTTTGCGTCTGCCAAGTTAAAGAAGGTCTGTCCCTGAAGGCGCAAATGTGGAATAAAAAGTGAAAAGGGACGGATCTTTCGTTTCTCGTTGCATCATCATGAGATAGCGAGAACCGTCCCTGAGTTTTTAAAATATACATCCCCGGTTTTTCATTTTATAATCCACGCGAACTAACAGTCCGTCAATTATTGAACCTAATCTTGGATTCATGTCACAAGCCTTAGATCTCAAAAGCACCTCAGAATCAAAGCTCCATCTTTTTCTCATTAGTTTTACCACTCTTTTTTTTGAGCTTGCCTGTATTCGCTGGTTTGGGGCCTCGGTTGTGCTGCTCAACTACTTTACCAACCTGGTTCTTTTAGCGGCATTCCTTGGAATCAGTGTGGGATGTTTGACTGCATCGAGTAAGACGCATCATTTGAACTCTATCTTTAAAATGATGGCTTACACGTTTGGATTCGCTTTTTTGATTGAGCAGCTGCATTTGAAATCCGCGCATCTTCATGTCGATTTTGGGGGAAGTTCCACTTCACCTTATATTTATTTTGGGACGGAACAGCGGCTCTATGATCCCATGCAAATTGCAGTTCCGATGTGGGTACTGCACGGGATTTTCTTTGTTTTGATTGCGGCTATGTTTGTTGGTTTAGGCCAGACCATGGGACGCGCCTTTGATGCACTCACGGATCGTACGCAAGCGTATGCGATCAATATTCTCGGAAGTTTAACTGGAATTGCCGCGTTTTCACTCGCTTCATGGTTGCAAATCCCTGCTTTTTTCTGGTTTGTTTTTTGTCTGAGTGTCTTTCAATTTTTCAGAATAAAGATTCCTGCTTTAAAAAGCAGCAGGGGATTGACCTTTTTTTATCTTTTGGTATTGGCTTTGATTCTTTCCCCTATAAGTTATGGATCAATTTTTCGCCGTTTAGAGACTCCCCGCAGTCATACGAAAACAGAAAATGTAAAAACGATTTGGTCGCCTTATTACAAAATTACTTATATGAAGGACACGAAATCGATTTGGGCCAACAACATGGCCCATCAGGATATGGTTTCAGTTCCTCAAAGTGGACCCGCTTATGCGCTCCCGTATTTGCTGAATCAAAATGCCTCGCTTCCGCCAATGCGCAAAGTCCTCGTGATTGGAGCAGGTTCGGGTAATGATTTGGCAGCTGCTTTGGCTTATGGTGGTCCGGATATCCAAGTGGATGCGGTTGAAATTGATCCTGCAATTATGAAGATCGGAAGGGCAGACCATCCCAGCCAGCCTTATCAAAGTCCGCGCGTACATCGTTATTTAGATGATGGGCGAAATTTTTTAAAGAAGCATCCGGAGAAAAAATACGATCTCATTATTTACGCGCTTGTGGATTCTCTTGTACTCCATTCCGGCTATTCAAGTCTGAGGCTTGAGAACTTTCTTTTTACGCAAGAGGCATTCCAAGATGCCAAGCGCCGTTTGAATCCGGATGGACTCTTTGTGGTCTATAATTATTTCCGCCATGGTTGGTTGATTGGTAGGTTGACCGACATGACGACGAGAGTATTTGGGGCTGAACCCATGGTTCTTACCATGCCTTATCAGGCTGAAATTGATCCCGCGAAACCGGCAGATTATTTTACGATGCTGATTGCCGGTGATCGTTACCAAAATGCCAGAATGAGCGGCATGCGTGCAGCTTTTCAAGCAAATCAGTTCTTCTGGGTGCATGAAAGCCCTATAAAAAATCTATCGTTGAATGCTTTTAGTTTTGCGGCTCCAGATCCTCAGGATCCCAAGTGGCTCAAAATTGCACCAGCCTCCTTTCATGCGCCAACGCAGTCGCTTTTTCCAACTGACGATTGGCCCTTTTTATACCTGCGTCAACGGATGATTCCATTCAAACCGACTTGGGAGGGGATTGTTGTCGTATCTTTAATTTCTATTTTGATTTTAGGGTGGGCACAAAAAGGTAACCGCTTCAAATTAAATGGGGCCATGTTTTTCCTGGGTGCGGGTTTTATGCTGATCGAAACTAAAAGCGTAGTCCACATGGCGCTTTTATTTGGATCTACCTGGATGGTGAACTCTGTTGTGTTTGCAGCTATACTTCTAATGAGTCTTTTTGCCAATCTTTTTGTGATCGAGCAAAAACCTGCGCAATTACAATTTTTTTATTTTGGATTAATTCTCACTTTGCTCGCCGGAGCTTTTTTGCCTTTGAATTCCTTTTTAGCTTTGCCTTGGGAAATCCGGGTTTTGTTGTCTTCGATTTTGGTTTTTTCACCGGTTTTTTTTGCTGGAGTGATTTTCTCCTCTTTGTTTCGTCAAAGCACAAACCCAGGAGGGGATATGGGATCGAATGTGGCAGGGATCATTTTGGGAGGATTGTCTGAGAATTTATCTCTGATGCTGGGATTTAATCACCTGCTTTTTGTCGCCATCCTTTTTTATCTTCTTTCTGCGGTTTTTCGCCGTAATCAAACAAGCTAAATTTGATTTTTGGGTGTTTGATATTTACGTGCTGCCTTTTTTGTTGCAAGCAAAGAATCCACGTTTTGCATAAAAATATCCTCGCCTTTATCGCGTGCTGCTATCGCTAAAAAATCTAAAACCGCAAGCGTATCTCCCATGGCGCGGTGGCGATTCTCAATAGAGAGACCATGCCGTTCAATAATTTCTGAAAGGTTGTGCCTGCGATATTCAGGGTAGAGTCTTTTTGAGAGTTTAGCACTGCAAAGGAGTTTGGATTCGTAACGATGTCCCGCGCGCTCAAACTCTTGGGTAAGGAAACTGTAATCAAAACTAGCATTGTGCGCGATAAACAGCGCTCCCTTGAGTAATTTCAAAACTGTTTGTGAAATATCTGAAAAGCTGGGTGCGTTTTTGACGAGATCGGGGGTAATGGTCGTCATGCGTTGGATGAAATAGGGGATGGGTTGATGAGGATTGATAAGGGATTGGTAGGCGAGGGGCTTTGTTTCTGGTTCGATGCGGATGATTGCAATTTCAATGATTCGGCTTTGGGCCGGACTTCCTCCCGTGGTTTCAAGATCGACGAGGGCAATCGGTTGGGGAAATGGAAGCAGCTTCATCAAAAATAATTATACCAGGATATTGGACTGCCGGGAAATCGCATCATGTAAAATCAGGGTGTTCGGGTCTTCTATGTTCCTATTACTCTAATCTTCGGGCCTTCTAACCCCTTGATTCTTTTGTGATTCTGGTCACTGCCGAGTTAGCGGCGATTTTGATATCCTATAAAAATCAATCCTTGCGAACCCATGGAGATACGATGATGAAAAAGCCTCTTTTGCTTTTAATTGTTGCGGTCATATTTGGCCTGAGTCTTCCGATTTCCAATTTCTTTATCGATAAAAATCCACCTGCCGAACTTTCAGCACCGCAGACAGACTCGCCGGCTTTTCAAGCTGCGCGTGCCGTTTTCCAAGCCAAATGTTTGCATTGTCATTACACCGGGGTTTCACTTCCTTATTATGCCAAGCTTCCATTAGCAGGAACGTTGATTCAATTCGATATTAAAAAAGGCTTGGAATCGTTTGATTTTGCACAGGCTCTTTATCCTAAAGATGGGAAGCCCGTATCCGAAGTTGCGCTTGCAAAGCTTGAGTATACGACTCAGAAAAACAGCATGCCTCCGCTTCAATATTCAGCCATGCACTTACGGAGATTTGTGGATCATGCTTCCAAGGCTGCCATTTTTGGATGGGTGGATGAGGTGCGTGCTGAGCACTATTCTGTACCAGGCACGGCTCCTGAATTCAAACTCTTTGCCCTTCAACCGATTCCAGAAACGATCACTGCGGATGCAAAAAAGGTTGAGCTGGGCCGCAAGCTTTATCATGACGTGCGACTTTCGAAAGACAATACGATTTCATGTGCCAGTTGCCATGATCTGAAAAAGGGTGGCACGGATCGCGCTCCAGTTTCAACGGGTATCAACGGACAAAAAGGGCCGATCAACTCTCCTACGGTTTTTAATTCAGGGCTTCAGTTTATTCAGTTTTGGGATGGCCGCGCAAAGGATCTTGAGGATCAGGCCAAAGGTCCGGTTCATAATCCCCTTGAAATGGGATCGAATTGGGATGAGGTGATTGCCAAATTGAGTCAGGATCTTCCACTCACGGCAGAGTTTCAGTCGGTTTATCCTGATGGATGGAAAGGGCAAAATATTCAGAATGCGATCGCGGAGTTTGAGAAGACTCTAATTACACCTAATTCCCGGTTTGATCAGTATCTGAAAGGAAATCAAAATGCCTTGAATGCTGAGGAAATTGCTGGCTTTAAACTCTTCATGCACCGAGGCTGCTATACCTGCCACGTGGGGAAAGCGCTTGGCGGACAATCCTTTGAAAAAATGGGAAGAGAAAAAGATTATTTCAAAGATCGCGGAACTCCGGAGACAGACGCAGACAAGGGGCGCTTTAATGTGACCAAGGATCCTGCGGATCTTCACAAATTTAAAGTTCCGATGCTTCGCAATATTGCAAAAACAGCACCGTATTTTCATGATGCCCGCACTGAGGATTTGAAAGAAGCTGTAAAAATCATGGCCAAATATCAAACTGAGGATGCGTTTTCCGAGGATGAAGCTCAGCAAGTGACTAGTTTCCTCAATACCTTGACCGGAGAATATCAGGGGCAGAGCGTCGAATAAATTTTTAGGGACGGTTCTCTCTATCTTATGATGCTGTAATGAGAAGCGAAAGATCCGTCCCTTTTTCTTTATCATCTTCAATTTCTAGCTGGGGGACAGTTCTTCTCTAACTTATTGCAAATAAAAAGGTTGGGGAGAACCGTCCCTGGGTCTGTTTTTCTGCTAAAATATTATCATGCCTATTGATGCGAAGAAAATCGCGTTGATTCATATTGTCAAAAAAGATCTCAGACTTACTGACGATGAATATCGTGCCGTGCTTCAGTCTGTGGCCGGAGTCAAAAGTTCAAAGGATCTTGATGAGGCGGGTTTTCGCAAGCTCATGAATTTTCTTGTCAGAAGTGTTCACTACCGTGTGAATCCTCTGGGCATGACCCTGAAACAGAAAATGTTTATTAGACATCTTGCTCAAGAAATGATGTGGAATGAAGAGCATCTCACCGCTTTTATCCAAAAATATTATCATCAGCCTAGACTCGAAGATTTGAGCCGTAAAGAGGCGATCAAACTGATCGAGTCCCTTAAGCAAGTCAAGGAACATCAGAAAAAAAATTATGGCCCTCAAAACAAAAATTAAAAAGTCAGCTGCTTCTCTTTGCCTTCAAGGCATCCAAGTGATTCGCGATGGAAAAATTGTGCTGTCTCAGATTGATTGGACTGTGTACTCAGGCGAACATTGGGTGGTAATGGGCAATAACGGATCGGGAAAATCCACATTGCTTGAAGTTTTAATGGGTTATCTTTGGCCCAGTAAAGGCAAAGTCCAGATTTTGGGAGAAACTTACGGAAAGACTTTTCTTCCTGCTATCAGAAAGCGAATAGGTTTTATCGCGCCTTGGGTCTTAAAGATGATTCCTGATCATCTCCGAGTCTCGAATGTTGTTGCTTCTGGCCTTGAAGGTGGAACACAATATTTTGGCCCTTCCACTTTTCGGGTAGTAAACCAGGTTCGGTCCGCGATGAGATTTTTTGGGATTTTAGATTTTTATAACAAGCCTTTTGCTTATCTGTCATCAGGCGAGCAGCTGAAGGTGTGCTTTGCCCGCGCCTGGATCTCAAAACCTAAAATCCTGATTCTGGACGAACCTTTTTCACTTCTGGATATGGGTTCTCGGTATCAGATTTACCATTTAATGGATAAACTTTCTCGAACTCGAGAAGCTCCGACAGTTCTCATGACGACACATCATTTGCAGGATATCCGGAATTTCTTCACCCATGCACTTTTACTTCGGGATGGAAAAGTGGAGGCCCGGGGAGTTGTCAAGAAAGTGCTTATGCCAAAAATATTTAATCATGTGTTCGGTACGCGTCTAAAATCAATTTCCTTGGAAAAGAAATCGGAATTTTTCTAAGATTCCCTTATAATCCTTCTGTGACCAAAAAAAATTCCAGCTCCTTAAATCTTTTTTTAGAAGCCGTCTCTTTTGCAGCTCGGGCCCACAAGGGACAACTTCGTAAAGATAAAAAAACTCCATATGTCGCTCATCCCTTTCGGGTCGCATTTTTATGTAGGCATCTTTTTTCGATTACAGATGAACGCATCCTTTGTATGGCTTTGCTCCACGATGTGCTAGAAGACACGAAATATTCATTTTCATTCCTTAAAAAGATGTTTGGCCGCGACATTGCGCGTGGAGTCAGGTTTCTATCCAAAAACAGATCTCTAGCAGAAAAAAAACGTGAAGCCATTTACTGCCGTCAGCTGTCCTCAGCTCCGGAAGAGGTGAAGATGGTGAAGCTTGCGGATCTCTATGATAACATGACGGACGCTCTTCACCTCGGAAATCGAAAAAAGATTTTGAAAATTAGCCGAAGAGCTCAAGGTTATTTAAAGGCGATGAAGAAGAATTCTTCGGTGCGTTTAAAGGCGTTTTTCCAGCTTTTGGAAGAAAAACTCAGACAATTGGAGGTCTCAGAACTTTCATGAGTCGATTTGAAATTGAACAAAAATACCGAATCCGAAATCCCCAAGTAGTTCGTACTCAGCTCAAACGCATGAGAGCCCGCAAAATCAGAAAAGGGTTTGAGAGTAATGAACTTTTTGATTTGGATGGATTCATTCGGCGCCATGGCTGTGTGATCCGCTTACGCAAGTATGGCGGAAAGACCCTTTTAACTTTCAAAGGCCCCCGCCAAAAAGGAAACGTCAAAAAACGTGTAGAAATCGAATCGCTTGTTCCGTATCAGACCACCCGCTCTATATTGAGGCAGATGGGTTTTCGCATTACCTTTCGCTATGAAAAAATCCGCGAGATCTATCACTGGAGGGGAACTGAGATAGTGCTCGACCATTTATCACGGCATGGATGGTTTCTTGAAATTGAAGGGACTGAGAAGGGGATCCGGCAGGCCGCAGATAAGTTGGGACTTAAGAAAAAACACATTGAACTCAGAACTTACAGGGAGATTTTGGGGTCTGGAGCATAGAAAGGTCTTTTAATGGCCTCGAGATCATTGAAATCTTTCTCGATTATCAAAGCAACTTGATCTAAAATACACTAATTCGTCAACGCTATCTTTGCTTAATCCTACGGAGGAGTGCTTATGACAACGGTTAATGATCAAAAGTATCTCGCCAATCATCCGCTTTTTTATGGTCTAAAAAATAAATCCCTCCAAAAATTATTTCGTACGGCAAAAAAAATATCTTTTAAAACAGGCGGATTAATCTATGAAGAGGGGAATAGTGCAGATCATCTGTTTTTTATCCTCGAAGGCCGGGTGAATTTAATTTCTCAAAAGCATGATGTGATTTTGAGTCAGGCGGCCGAGAGGGTGGTGATTCAGACCCTTAAAAAAAATGACATTATGGGATGGTCCGTTCTTGTCCCTCCGTACCGTTGGCAATTTGATACGCAAGCAGCTTCAAGTGCTAAAGTACTTAAATTAGACGGAAAACTTCTCCGTGCCATTTGTGAAAAAGATCATCATCTTGGCTATGAACTTCTGAAGCGTACCACGGCATTTCTTGTGGAGAGGCTTAATGCGACGCGTATGCATTTGATTCTTTATAGCGGCCGCGTTTTCCCTCAACCTGAAGGCGCCTAAGCCGATAACTTAGCAGTGCTGGGGTTCAAAGGCTTTTACGAGCGAAGGAGCTGTGAGTATGGCGAAGACAGTCATGGTGGTTGATGATGAAGCGGATATTCTTAATATTGTTGAGGATAATTTAAAAAGCAGCGGCTATCAGGTGCTTTCGGCTTCTGGCACCACTCAAGCGCTCGAGGTTTTGAGTAAACAGCTTCCGGATTTAATTTTGATCGATATCATGATGCCGCCAGGCCCGGATGGATTTTATCTCCTCGAATCTATGCGTCGTCATCCTCGTTGGCGAAATATTCCGGCTGTGATGCTGACGGCTCAAAGTGGAACTCAGTTTATCGTCCGCTCGCAGGAATTAGAAGCAGTTGATTATTTGATCAAGCCGTTTACTTCCGATGAACTCCTCGAAGTGATTGTGAAATACAGCTAGCGAACCTGATTGGATGTGTTCGCGATCTCGATCTGGATTTTCGAGTGGCAAAAGCGGCAGGTTGTTTGTGATGCTGCAAAGTCTGGAGATAGCTGGATCAATTTTCCGCAAGAGCAAAAAAAAGATTCCCATCCCTGATTTTTCCTTTGAAATATTTGCATTCCCGGCGTCGCTGATGCATTTCCAGTAGTTGGGGAGGAAGCAAGCGCAACCGGTTCCGTTGTTCCAATGGGGCCGGAAAAGGGAATTTCATTGACCAGTCCGCAGCGCGGGCACATGATTTTCTTTTCTTCAAAATGAGGCGGAATTTTAAATCGTAAGCCGCATAAGCATCCAACAAAAGCGAATCCATTCACAGCAGCGATCATGTCTCCCACATCCTGAGATGCGCTTTTGATCTCTTCGGACTTTGGACTTTCTTGTGAAGCCGGACGGATCTCCACAGGTTTCGAATCTTCAAACGCTGATTTAGGAAACAGATCAGCATTTGTTTTTAAAACAGAAGCAAAGGCCTGATGATAATCGCTCAGACTGGCTCCATGGCCCATCCTGCGAAGAACCTGGATTCTTTTTTGTGCTGGGGGATGGGTGCTGACAAGATCTGCAAGAAAGCCTTCTTCGTGAGCATCAAGGGGATTAACGATAAAGGAAGCGGATGTGAATTGATTCGCATTAGCTACGGTAAGATCTCCGCTTGAGATCTTTTCGAGAGCAGACGCAAGGCCTTCGGGATAACGTGTTAACCTTACGGCGCAAGCATCAGCAAGATATTCTCTTCTTCTTGAAATGGCAAAATAAAAAAGTTTGGCTAAGAGAACACTGAGTGCAGCAATGACAAGTGCTGCGATAAAAACGAGGATACCGACCGGAGCGCCCGCTCGTGAGGATCGGTTGCGTACGTAAGCACTGTCAGAATATCTTGCGCTTCGCATGAATCCGTCGGCAAGCATTTGGATACTTCCAAGCATCGTGGCTGAGAGAGTCATAAACAGCACATCTCGGTTCATGATGTGAGACATTTCATGCGCCACTACCCCTTGTAATTCATCCCGGTTCAATCGCGCCAATAAACCTGCGGTGACGGTGACAGCTGTCCGATCTGCATGAATGCCTGTGGCAAAAGCATTGGGGGCTTTTTCATCCATCACATAAATCTTGGGAAGTTTTTTGAGGTTCGCAGCGATTCTCATTTCATCAACGACATTAAAAAGCGTTGGATGCATGGAACTTGTGATCGGACGCGCGCCCACCGAATCTAAAAAAATTCCATCGCCTCCGAAATATGCGATCAAAAAAAGCACAAATGCAAAAGCAAGTCCAGCAGCAGCGCCGCTGATGGCGCCTCGTGTCATGAGAGGTTTAAGAGAGGAGTCGAAGGTCGAGAAAACGGGATCATTCAGTGATTCTTTCTGATATGCGAGTGAGGCCAGGCTTCCGATGACACTTCCTAAAATAACGAGAAGGATCATAAGGCAGAAAATCAGAAAGATAGATTTTCTTCGGTTGGACTCGATCAGCTCCCACATCATGGCAGAATCAAAAAATTAGAAGCTTACCTTAGGTGCTTTTTTTTCTTCAGCCGGATTATCTAACTGAAAAAATTCACTGGCTTCGAACTTAAAAGCGTTTGCCACGATATTACTCGGGAACATTTGAATTTTGTTATTGTAAACATAAACAATATCATTGTAATTCTGACGCGCAAAACTGATTTTGTTTTCAGTGGAGACTAATTCTTCTTTGAGTGCCAGGAAGTTCTGGTTGGCTTGGAGTTCCGGGTACTTTTCAGTAAGGACAAAGAGTTTTCCAAGAATGGACGAAAGCGCTGATTCGGATTTAGCCTTATCTCCGATTGATTCTGAACTCATAGCTTTGCTTCGCGCCGCCGCGACTCCTTCAAAAGTCTCACGCTCATGGGTTGCGTAACCCTTGGCGGTTTCTACGAGATTGGGGATCAGGTCATAGCGGCGTTTTAATTGGACATCAATTTGTGCCCAGGCGTTTTTGACTTGATTGTGAAGTCCTACGAGAGCATTAAAAACGCCAACGCTGGAAAGAATAATTATCACGAAAACAGCTAGGATCAGCCAAAGTGCAAACATAAAGTTCTCCTTATTTTGTTTGAGTTAATGAATGACGAAATATTTCATGAATTAAAGCTGCAATCTTCAGAGCGTCCGGGGTTTTGGCTTGAGCCAGGACTTGTTCTAGTTCTCCGCGATCAAACCACAGGCCATGATTTTTGGGGCATGCATCGATCCAGAGCTTTGAGGTGTTAGCGACACGTTTTGAAATCATTTTTCGCTGGCAAATGGGACATTTTTTCTTTGATTTTTGGTGGGTCTCTAGCGCGTTTACGGATACTAGTAGATCCACGGCCTTTTGAGCATCTTTAAGTAGAAGGGAGATTTCTCCGTGATCCAGCCAAATGCCTTCACATGAAAAGCAGTGATCAATCTCAACGCCTTCAAGTTCCAGGATCACCATGGGTTTGCGGCAGCTGGTACAGTTCATTGATTTCCCTTTGCTAAGAGCTTATCGACATCAGGCCTCAAACCTATAGGTCTTTCCCCTCTAGAATTAGCCCCAGTTGGACGTAATTATAAAGAGTTTAATCCAAGAAATGGAAATGACGGCGGACGCATGGCCAAGCATAAACTAATAGTAAGACCCTTTTTAGCGGCACTCTTTCTTGTGCTTTTGGGACATTTTTCAATCGAGCGTCGCATCCCCGGCTTTCACGAAGGACTTTCCAAAGCTAAGAAAACCGGGATTGATTTCATTTTTCACTCTCAAAACAAAGCTCCAGAGCCTGATTCCACAAAGACCAACTCCCCGGATGTAAAAGCCAGCGGCTCGAATATTTCTCATACACCTATTTTGCTCAAAGTGACCCGAGTGGTTGATGGTGATACTTTTGTTATCGAAAATGGCGAGAAGATTCGCTTAATTGGTATCGATACGCCGGAATCTCGCATCAACAAAAAACTCGTCCGTGATGCCAAGAAGAGCAAACAGAAGAAAGAGGTGGTTAAAGAGATGGGAAAACAGGCCGCTCTTTTTACTCGAAAACTTTTAAAGGATCAAAAAGTCCGCCTCGAATACGATGTCCAGCCTCGCGATAAATATGGGAGAATCTTGGCGTATGCTTACTTAGAGGACGGACGCTTTGTGAATGCAGAAATTATGAAAGCTGGATTTGCTCAGACGATGAGCATTCCTCCCAATCTAAAATACCAGGGTCTTTTCCAGGATCTTCAAAAACAGGCAAGGGAAGCGCGAAAAGGGCTGTGGAGTTAAGTTCTGTTTTTATCGGGACGGTGATTTTTGGGCAGCATTTTTTCTACACGGTTTACTACTTCTTCTGCAGCTCTTCGATGATCAGTTAATTTGACACCCGCCACATGAAGCACACCTGAAGGGCTTTGCAGGATTTGGTGCTCGCGCGAAATATGATGGACAGAAACAGCATTTTTGGGTCGCGCCAAAGGCCGAATACCTGCATCCATTCCGAGAATAGAGTCGCGCTTTAAGTTTTGACTTGGGAAATAATAGGTGAGTGAGTTTAAAAGATACTGGATGTCACTTTCCTCGGCAAAGACGCGGTCAGGATCTCCGTGAAGTCGTTCTGTGGTTCCAATCCGTGCTTCATGATTCTCATTGATGACGAAAAAAATGCGGCCATCATGAGCCTGCAAAATAATCGAATAATCAGTAAAGCGCGGAAGGGTCAAATGCGCGCCAGCGACCGGAACAATCCAGTCTCCGTCATAATCTCCCGAGGCTTCCCGCATGTGATCGATCCATGCTCCTGTCGCGTTCACAATTTTTCGGGCATAAAACTTTTTTTCAAGGTGGCTTATTTGGGCCTTGATCTCATACAGATTTTGCTCTTTGAGGAAACGATAGCGTTCGACTTCCGCGTGTTCCAAGAGCTGAGCGCCGGCTTGTTCGGCTTTTGCCATGATCGCTTTTACCAGATGAAGATCATGCGTGGTGTGATCCCAAACTAAAACGCCTCCCGTGAGATTTTCAGCACGCAGATTGGGGGCAAGTCGCAGTACGGCCTCTTGATTCCATAGTATTTTAGCGCCGTGGGGACCGCCTGAGATTTTAGCAAGTAGTCCGTAAAACCATGCGCCAAAATAAATCGCATGACGGTTTTGCTTTTGGGTTTGATAAATGGGGAGCAAAAGATGAATTGGTTTGATTAGCTCAGGGTAAAGACGGTGCAGTAAATGTGTTTCGCAGAGAGATAAGAAAACAAAAGAAAGGTTTTTCCAAAACTCAAATAAGCGAAAGCACTTTAATGCTTCCCAAGCAGTTTCAAGGTAGCGGAGCCCGCCATGAATCAATCTGGAGCTTTTCGAGCTTGTTCCGGATCCAAAAGTATTTTTTTCAAATAAAATGGTCCGTATACCCCGATGAGCAGCATCTTGTGCAATACCAGCTCCTGCGATGCCTCCGCCCAGCACTGCTAAATCATAAATTTCAGAGTTTTCCATATTAAGCTAATATCGTCTGTGTTAAGAGGATAGTTGACCCATGACTCATAGAATTTTCAACAAGGTCGATAACCTCAGTAGCTTCTAATCTTAAGTTAGCTCAAGAAGTGGTCTTCTCAGAGGGAATTTTATCATGAAAAATTGGAAAATATTTGTTTTGATAGTTGCTGTTAGTTGGATAGGAACCTATTACAAAACGACCTATGACAAGATGCAGGCATTAGGTCCCCAAGTTCAGACGCAGTTATCGGCCATGAAGTCCCAATTGAGAAAAGAGCCTGAGATGCATTTTGATTCACCCCCTTTGGCCGCGAGCCCCGTCCGTCAAAAAGCTAATCGAAATGCCATGCTTGATGTGAGGAAAGAAATGGGGATTGAGG
>CAZOOM010000029.1:0-760 GCA_964581425.1 uncultured bacterium
ACAGATCCCTATGTTCAGCTTTCGAAGGCGGTCAATGCGGTGTTCAATTCCTGGAATAATCCTCGCGCGAATAAATATCGTGAACTGAACGAAATTCGCGGACTTCTTGGAACGGCCGTGAATGTTCAAGCCATGGTTTTCGGCAACATGGGCAACACTTCTGGAACGGGCGTTTGCTTTACCCGAAATCCTTCCACAGGAGAAAATAAATTTTACGGAGAATTTTTGGTCAATGCTCAGGGAGAAGACGTGGTGGCGGGAATCCGCACTCCGGAGCCTCTGGATGATATGGCTAAACACTGGCCCACGATTTACAAGCAGCTTGTGGCCATCCGTGCCAAACTTGAAAACCATTATCGTGACATGCAGGATATCGAGTTCACGGTTCAGGAAAATAAACTTTACATTCTTCAAACACGCAATGGAAAACGTACTGCAGCCGCGGCTGTCCGGACCGCGGTTGAGCTTGTCAAAGAAGGCAAGATCAGTCAGGACGAAGCCATTTTGCGTGTGGATCCAAAACAACTTGATCAGCTTCTTCACCCAACCTTTAATCCGAAACAACCTAAGAAGAGTATTGCTAAGGGACTTCCTGCCTCTCCGGGCGCGGCCACAGGAAAAGTGGTGTTCAATGCCGATGATGCGGAAGCTTGGACGAAAAAAGGTGATTCAGTCATTCTGGTGCGTATTGAAACTTCTCCAGAAGATATCGGTGGTATGAATGCTGCCAAAGGTATTTTGACGGCTCGTGGTGGTATGA
>CAZOOM010000029.1:770-24696 GCA_964581425.1 uncultured bacterium
GTCTCCTTCACTGCCGAGGACGCCGCCGCGCGCGGCAAGGCCGGCGAGCCGGTCATCCTGGTCCGCCTGGAGACCACGCCCGAGGACATCGAGGGCATGCACTACGCCAAGGGCATCCTGACCGCCCGTGGCGGCATGACCAGCCACGCAGCTGTTGTGGCTCGCGGAATGGGAAAATGCTGCGTCGCTGGTGTCGGTGCGATGCAGATTGATTACAACGCCAAGAAATTTGTGGTGGGCGGCGTTACGGTCAAAGAAGGTGATTACATTTCCTTAGATGGAAGTCTTGGGGAAGTTTATGTCGGTAAACTGGAAACCCAAGAAGCCCAGCTCTCCGGATATTTTGGAACGTTGATGAAGTGGGCGGACAAAGCTCGCAAGCTCAAAGTTCGCACCAATGCGGATACGCCTCACGATTCTGATGTGGCGCGTCGCTTCGGAGCAGAGGGAATCGGACTTTGCCGAACGGAACACATGTTTTTTGAAGGGGACCGAATCATTGCTGTGCGCGAAATGATCTTGTCCGATGATTTGGAAGGACGCAAAAAAGCGCTCGCCAAACTTCTTCCGATTCAGCGCGGTGATTTTGAGGGAATCTTTGAAGCTATGAACGGGCTTCCTGTGACGATCCGCCTTTTGGATCCACCTCTTCACGAGTTCCTCCCTCACGAAGATGAGAACCAAAAAGAGATGGCGCAGGTCATGAATGTGGCTTTGGATAAAATCAAAGCTCGAGTGAATTCACTTCACGAATTTAATCCCATGCTCGGACATCGTGGATGCCGCCTTGGAATCAGTTATCCTGAAATTTTCGCCATGCAGACTCGCGCCATCATGGAAGCGGCTTGCAATGTGAAAAAGAAGGGGATCAAAGTGTTTCCTGAAATCATGATTCCTCTTGTGGGCATGAAAAAGGAACTCGATCTTCTCAAACAGGAAATGGTGGAAGTGATTCAGCAGGTTTTCCAATCTAAAGGAATCAAGATTCCTTACATGATCGGAACCATGATTGAAATCCCTCGTGCTGCTTTGATTGCAGATAAGATCGCTGAAACAGCCGAGTTTTTCTCCTTTGGAACCAACGATCTGACCCAGATGACGCTTGGATTTTCTCGTGACGATGCAGGCTCTTTCTTAGGCGCCTATCTCCAGCGCGGAATCTTTGAAAAGGATCCGTTCCAGAGTTTAGATCAAGAGGGAGTTGGACAACTCGTTCAACTTGGGATCGAAAGAGGCCGTAATACTAACCCAGATCTTAAAGTTGGTATTTGCGGTGAGCACGGTGGAGATCCTGCTTCGGTGGAATTTTGTCACCGAGTCGGAATGAATTACGTCAGCTGTTCTCCGTATCGTGTTCCAATTGCTCGACTCGCTGCCGCTCAGGCTGTGGTCCGCAGTAAAAAAAAGTAAACCCTAAAGGGTAACCGATCCGTATGGCGCTTCCTAAAAAAAAGAAGCAGGGTTCTGCCCAAAAATCGCCAGTTCGGGCCAAGGCAAAGAAATCAAACCTTGGCCCGAAGGGGCTGGCTCCTTTCGGAAAAAAATCTCTCACTCATATTCTCGCCAATATTCGTCAACGTCAAATCGTCAAGCAGGAAGAAGCTAAAGAGAAGAAGCAGAAGCGTATTTTGAAGGAGGCTCAAAGGGCTCCTAAAAAGAAAGCTGATTCTGAAGAACCTGATCGTAAAGTCTTGATGAAGGAAATGGACGATATTCTTCGCGAAGAAGCTGTGTTAGAAGCCCCAGAAGAGCGCCGCCGACGTCGTCGTGATCGTGAGGAAGAAGCGGGTGACGAACACGGAGCTGATGAACAGACGCTTGATCGCACCACGATGAAAATTTATCTCGAGCAGATCGAGCATATTCCTCTTCTGACAGCCGAGGAGGAAATCGCTTTATCTGAACGGATCCGATCTAAAGCCAAGGGCGCGGTTGATGCCCGGCATCAAATGATTCGCTCTAATCTACGGTTAGTGATTTCCATTGCCAAACGTTACGCTAATATGGGGCTTTCTTTTTCGGATCTTGTAGAAGAGGGGAATGTGGGTCTCATGCGTGCGGTTGAAAAGTTTAATCCGGATCGCGGTTACCGTTTTTCGACGTATGCATCATGGTGGATTAAGCAAGCGATTATGCGAGCACTTTCCAACCAGGGAAAAACGATCCGCATTCCTGTTTATATGTACGACGTGATTTCAAAGTGGCGAAAAATTCGTGACGGACTCATGCAGCGATTGAACCGAGTTCCGACACGCAAAGAAATAGCTACGATGATGAATATCTCAGTTGAAAAAGTAAAAGAAATCGAAAATATTGCAGGGCGGCCAAGTTCTTTAAATGCGCCGATCAGCTTAGACGGAACTGCGGAATTAATTGATCTGATTGAAGATGATTCTTCGCATGGGCCTGATGTCCAAATCGCCGAGTTTCTCAAGCTTGAACGCGTGCAGAAACTTTTAAATCAACTAGATGAACGCGAACGGAAAATTTTAGTCCTGCGTTTTGGCCTTTTTAACGATGAACCTCATACGCTTGAAGAAGTGGCGCAGGTTTTTTCTGTCACGCGCGAACGTGTGCGTCAGATTGAAATGGTGGCCCTCAAAAAAGTGAGAATCCATCTTTCTGCAGAAAATGATCAGCTCCAAAACTATGTTGAGAATTAATCATGACTACATCTCGTAAGTCGACTCGTATTCAAAAAGCTGTTCGTGATATTCCGGATTTTCCCAAAAAAGGAATTCTCTTTAAAGATATTACTCCTGTTCTCAAAGATCCCACACTTCTTCGTCAAGTGGTTGATCTAATGGCGGCTCATTTTAAAAAGCAAAAAATTGATTACGTGGTGGGGATTGAATCTCGGGGATTTATTTTTAGTCCGACATTAGCTTATTTGCTTAAGGCTGGATTTGTTCCGGTTCGAAAAGAGGGAAAGCTGCCCCATCATACCAAAAAAATGGCCTATGCCTTAGAGTATGGTGAGGCTGTTTTGGAAATTCATCGAGATGCGCTCGAAAAAGGTGCGCGAGTTGTGATTGTGGATGACCTTTTGGCTACTGGAGGAACTGCGCGCGCAGCTGCGAAACTCGTTGAATCGCTCGGAGGAAAGGTGATTTCTATCAGTTTTCTGATTGAACTCTCATTTTTAAAAGGCCGAGACAAGCTTTCTAAGTACGACGTCTTTTCCATTATCCGCTATTAAAGCCGATTTGGGGATCATTCACCCAAATTTCCATCCTTAATCCAAAAAAAAGCGCCCCCAGCATGAATTGTAGTTCGACAGGCACACCATCCCGAGCGAAGTCGAGGGAAACATGCAACCCTCTCCTTAGGACGGAGATGCTCTATCCCTCGCCACAAAGCTTGGCGAGTCCGTCCCAAAATGCACCCAAGCTTTGTGGACGAGTCCCCTGCTTCGCCGTAGCAAAGGGTTGGCTTCGCAGAGGCGAGCGCCGCACATTTTGGCGGAAATTGAACAAATAGAAAATGCCCCCAGCATGAATTGAACATGCAACCCTCTCCTTAGGACGGAGATGCTCTATCCAATTGAGCTATGGGGGCACTAAAGCAGGGCGAATTATAGCAGGAATTTGTTGTATCACAACCGCGTTGCTGTTGATGGCGCCTAATTTCTATGAAAAGACTCTTTGAGGCAGCAAATTTTGTTTTGGATCCGACCCAGAAATCATGGCATTAAAACGCACGATGAAGCATCTTTATCTAAACGTGTTTAAAAAGTAATTATTAATCAATTTTCAGCCTGGGCTAGCTTGACATACCATAGTGCCTGTGCTAAGTTACGTCAAATTCTGAGCGAGGAGATTTTGTTCGTAAATCCATGCGAAATAACTCGAAATACATGAAGCTCCATCCCATGATGGGGCTTTTTTTCTTTAGTCAGAATTAATCTCAAAAAAGGTTCATGGCTTTCATTATTATATGAAGCGCTCTCTCTGGATAAAAATTTCTAATCAAATTATCTGCGCAGTTCTAATTTTTCCGCTCGCAGTACCGCCTAGCTTTGCTCAGTCAGCAAGTGCTTCCTCCAATCTTGTGGCTCAAATTTCTGAGTTTGAAAATGCTAAAAAAAATTGGGAAGAAAAGCGTGAGCGTGATGAACTTCTTCTTAACCAGCGAGAAAATCAGTTAGAGCGTATTAAGCAGGAGTTAATTTCCAAGATTCAGAATTTCAAAAAAGATAAAGAGCAATGGGAGCTCGACCGGCAGTCCAAAATAAGTTCGCTTGATCAACGCGAAAAAAAATTATCTGCAGAAGCCGAAGAGAGAATCCAGGCTCAGAATTTTGCACTCGAGCAAGAGCGTCTCCGGCTTGATAGTTTGAGAAAAAAACTGGATGAGGATAAAGCTTCATTTGAAACAAGGGCCCGAAATGAATCTGCGTCCGTTGTTGCTAATAATCCCACAGAAGCTCAGCAGCGTCTTGAAGAAGAAATTTCTGCTTTAAAGGAAAGTCTCTCTCTCTCCAATCGTGACTGGACTGAAAAAGAAAAAGCCCTTCAGAAAGTAGCCTCTGACTTTTCCGATAAACTCAAAGAAAAAGAAGAGATCCTTCAAGATTTGCGAAAAAAATTGCAAGAAGCTCAAAATTCTGAAAGAAACGGTGGAGCTAAGGCGCAAAAAGATCTTGTTGAGAAGCAGAAAGAGTTGATTCAGAAAGAACAAGATCTGCAATTTTTGAGATCAGAGCTTACAAGCCAAAAGGAGCGTTTAGATCGTCAAAGTCAATCCATTGCGCGTGAGAGAGCTTTACTTGAAAAAGATAAAATCGATCAGAAAACGCAGCTTGATGAAGTCATGAAACTTCGTCAAAGCGCTGAGCTGAGAGCTCGCAAAGCAGAGCAGACCCAGAAAGCTGCTGAAGTTGCCAATAAAGAAGCTCTGGAGTTGAAAAATAAAATAGAGGCAGCTAAGCAGGGAATAGATCAAACGAAAGCCAGCGCTGAAAATTTACGCACTCGCGAAGTTGCTCTGCAAGCCAAGGAAAATCAAATTCACAATCAAGAAAAGGCGTTAACTCAAGCGAAAACTCAGTGGGATTTGGAAAAGAAACGCTATGAAGCTGAGCGTGAACTTTTTGCGCAGCAAGTGAAAGAATTTGAAAAAAAATCGGAGAATTTAGAAAGAGAGAAAGCTTCTCAGGAGGCTTTGTCTACGGTTCAGGCTAAAGAATATCAGGGCCAAATTCAGATTTTGCAGCAGGAAAATCAGCGTCTGATTTCTGCTCACGAATCCGAACTCCAGCAAACTCAGGGCGCTTTTGAGTCACAAATGACTCAGCTTCGCGAAAGACTGGCTACGATGGAAGAAGAGCGTGGTGAGCTTTTGGATAAAGTTAAAGAGCTTGAGACTTTACGAAATCAAATGGGCTCCGCGGAGCAGGATTCTGCGATTAAGCATCAAGAGCTTGAACAGACTCAGCAAGAGTTGAATCGGGCGAGAGAGTCTCTGGACGCTGACCGGAAAAATTTTGAGTTAAATCAAGTGAACTATGAACAGGCTAAAGCGCGTTTTGAGGCGGATCAGCGGATGCAACAAGAGAGTTTGGAAAGAAAGATGAAGTCCTTGAGGTTTTTGGAGAGCCAACTTCAGGGTAAGCAAACTCAGTTGACGCAAAATCTTGCTGATTTTCAAAAGAAACTTGAAAGCTTAAATCTCAAAGAGTCAGCGCTTAAGCAGCAAGCCTTGGAGCTTGAAAGAAATCAGAAATCCTTTGAGCTGAAGCAAAAACAGTCGGGGCTCACTCAAACTCAGAAAGTACAAACGTTGGAGATCAAACAAAAGGAATTGGAGAGGCTCAAGGAAAAACAGCAACTTGAGTTAGCTCAAAAAGAACGAGCGCTTGAACTTAAACAAAAAGAAGTAGCTTCTCTTAAAGAGCGTTTTTCTAGTCAGCAAACTAATTTGGGAGAGAGAACTAAAATTCTTGAAACCACCATGGAGCAGCTGAAAAACCAAAAAGCTGCAATCGAGCATGAGCAAAATAGTTTTGAGGCCGAAAGAGCAAAGTGGGAAAGAGAAGTAAAGCTTCGGGAACAATCTCTTTTGACTCAAGATCAGGCACTGCAGCAAAAAGAAGATGCTCTGGCTGCTCGGGAAACGGAGTTGCGTGATCAGCTTGTGGAGCTTGAACATCAAAAAGCTGAAATTCAAACGCGCACTTTGGCTCTAGAAAAGCAATTTGGGAAAGCTTATGACCAAGGTCGAGCAGCCCAACAGATCCAAATCCAGCAAAGGGAATTAGCTCTGAAAGAAACAGACTTGCGCGTTCGCGAACGTGATTTGCAGATAAGTCTTCAGCAAATGGATAAGGAAAAAGCTTCGATCCAGCAAGAAAAGGAGTTGATTGATTCTGAAAAGGAGTCGGTGAAGACCCGCCGAGCTGCAATGGCTTCTCAGGAAGCTGAAATTCGTGCTGAAAAAGCAGATTTAAACCAGTCTCGAAAAGAATGGCTTGCTTCAAGGAACGCCCGTGAAGCTCAATTAAAATCAGGAGAAGCAAAAATTTCCGATGCTCAAAAACTCTATTTTGATCAAGTGAATCAATTTACAGAGCAGAAAAAAACGTGGGAAACGGAATATCAAAAAATGAAAGCCGATCTTGCGGATCGGGAAAAGCTTTTTGAAAAGCAGCAGATTGCTTTTAATGAAAAATTCCAGGAGTTTGCAGAAACACAAAGGCAGGAGAGGGAAGAGGTTGGACTTGCGCGGAAGAAAAATCAGGCGGAGGCTGACGAACTCAAGAAAACTCGGGTGAAATATCTGGAAAAGTTTGAGGCCTTGACCAAGACGGAGCAGGCCCTAAAAGACCGCGAAAAGGAAATGGCTCTCACTCAGTTTGAGTGGCAAAACAAACAAGCTCAGGACCGAAAAAATTTGCAGGATTTACGAACGGATGTTCAGGGGCGTCAAAAGCAGTTCTATAGTCGGGAAGATGTGATTCGCCGCCAAGAAGAAATGCTGGTTCGGGATGAGGCAAAGCTTGTTCAATTCAAAAAAGATTTAGATGAAAGTCATCAAAATTTTGTGAATCAACGCCAGGCGTTATTTAAACGCATTGAAACAGAACGCGCTCGTATTGATGCGGATCGAAAAGCGCTTGAGACAAAATTAGAAGCCTTTGAAAAAGACCGCAAAGCGCATCTGGAAAGTGTTTCTGCTTTTGTGGCCGCTAAGGAAAAACTCGAGCTCAATCAAAAGAATTTTGAGGAAGCATCTCAGGACCTGAAACGGCGGCAAGATGAGGTTGCGTCTCTGGCTCAAAAAACAACTCAGGAGCAAAAGCGCATTGCCGCAGATCAACAGTTGCTTGAAGCAGAGCGGACAGCTTTTGATAAAAAACGCGCGGAGTGGGATCTTCTCAAAGAAAACCTTTTGGCTCAGAAATCTGAGCTGGATCAAAAAATCAAAGAAGTTCAAAACAAAGAGCATGCGTTTATCCAGGGGTCGCTGCTCCTCGAACAACAGAAAAGCGAATGGGAAAAACAAAAAACATCCTTGGATGCTAAAAGTCAAAATTTGGAATCTCAAATCAATAAACGCCAGGAAGAGCTGGCTTTATTGAAAGGTGATTTTGAGAAAGATCGCGAAGCTCTTCAGATAAAGTTTGATGAATTGCGTGATCAGAAGGCTGCTTGGGAGAAAAAACAAGCTGAAGACGAAAAAGCTCATCAACAAAAACAGGAAGCATTTCTAAAAAAGCAAGCTGAAGACGAAAAAGTTCTTCAGCAAAAACAGGAAGCATTTCTAAAAAAACAAGCGGAGCTCGAAGCTCTTGAGATTAATCTTGAAAAAACTCGGCATGCTTTGGGATTAGAAAAAGATATTTTCTTGAAATCTCAAATTGCAAATAGGGAAGAATTCGAGTCTCGCAAGAAATCCGTCGCTGATTGGGAATCCCGGATTGAGAGCATGAAAAGTGAAATGAATTCCCAAAAAGCTCAAATTCAGGCTCAAGAGCAAAAGCTGACCCAAGAGCGCAATGAGTTTGAAAATACAAAAAAAGAAATTTTGGATCGTGAAAAAAAATATGATGAACGTCAGCAGTCCTTGTCAGACCGGGAAGCATTGGTCAAGTTGGAAAGAACCAAGCTGGAAGCGCTTCAGCAGCAGTTTACGGATCGCAAGCAGGTGCTGGAGGCGGCTAAAGAATCGATTCGTGAGCGTGAAGAAATACTTCGTTCGAAAGAAGCTCAAATTCAGTTGTTTAATCAGGAATTGCGTAAATGGGAAGCCGCTTTGGATCGTGATCAATCACGCTTTCAATCTCAAAGCGCTTCATTTCAGGAGGCTCAGCAGGCTTGGGAGGCTCGTCGCGAACGTGTTGCCTCAGCGCTTGAAAAACAGGCCTTGGATTTAAAGGCTCGCCAAGCGTTTTTAGTAGAACAGGGAAAAGAAATTGGTCCGGCCCGTCAAAATATTGAAAAAACAAAACAAGAACTTTTGGAAAAAGAGCGCGTTCTTCGCGAAGAGCGGCAAAAGTTTCAGGAGGATGTTCTGCGTTGGAAGTCAGAACGGGCATCTCAAGATTACCTCTTAAATGTTCGCCAGAAAACCTCACATGATTTTGAAAAGATTTTGAGCGCACTCGAAATCAAATCTTTAGAAACCTCTCGCCGTATGTCGGATGAAATGAAGGCATGGGAGATTAAATCTACTCAACTAAAAAATCTCGAAGAGCTGTTTTTGAAAGAAAAAACGAATTGGGAGAAAACGCGTCAGGAAGAATCCTCTCGCCTCCAAATGAAAGATAAAGCGCTTCAGGATAAAGAGTCTCTGCTGACAAACCGCGAAAAGCAACTCAAGGAATCGACGGAAAAAATTCAATCCCAAACAAAATATTTAGCCCAAGATCAGGATCAAGTGGCACGGACTCAAAAGGAATTTGAGAAGGTGCGTGCTGAAATTGAAGATTCAAAGAATCATTTAGAGCGCGAGCGCAATGAATTCGAGAAACAAAAAAATAGTATCTTGGCTCAGAGCCAAGAGCTTTCGGCCAGGGCTTCAAAATTGGAGCAGGAAAAAGCGGAATTTGAGAGAAAGTCTTCAGAAGCAAACTCTTCACGGCAAGATGCGGAAAAGAAACTTGAAGAAAAAATCAAATTTTTGTCTAAGCATGAGGATCAATTGAACGAGCTTGAGTCTGCGCTGCGTCAAAAAGAGAGAATGTTGGCCCAGGACAAGCTTTCTTTTGATCAAACCGTTCAAAACGCTGCTAATCAAGAAGCGCTGCTTAAGAAAAAACAGGATGAGATTGATCGTCAAACCGCAGTTCTTGAGATCAAGTCTCGGGAGTTGATGGGATTGAGCGAAGCTTTGAAAAATCGAGAGACCTCTTTGGGACAAGAAAAATCTGAAGTCTCAAAGCAGGCAGAAAGCTTTGCGACTTTGGCTGATGAGCTTTCGACGAAGCAAAAAATCCTGGATCAAAATCTTGCGGAGATGGAAAAAAATCTTCCATTAATGCGGGATTTAAAAAACAAATTACTTGAAGCTGAAAATCAATCCAGGATACGCGAAGAAGCGTTGAACCAAAAATCTAATGACTTAAACCAGCTTAAAGGTCGGTTGGAAACTCAGGAGGATCTTCTTAAACGGCGTTTGAGCGAACTTGAGAATCAGATGACGCAGCTGTCAGGGCAGCGTTCAGAGGTTCAGGATGCTCAGAACACAGTGCAAAAATCTAAAGAAGATCTTCAAACTCAGATCCGAGCGCTTCAAATTGAGCGAGAACAGTTTCAAGCGGACAAAGCTGCGCATTTAATAGAGCAGAAAACCATCGAGGAAAAGCGGCAGCAGTTGAATTCTCTACAGCAGCAGGTGAAACAAGCGCAAGCTTCGCTTACTCTAGATCAGAAATCATGGCAGTCAAAACTTGAAGAGGCGCAAAAGCTTCGTTCGGATTACGAATTGAAAACAAAGTTACTAGATGATCATAAAAATCAGCTTGATCTGCGTGAGAATCAATTGAAATCCGAGCAAGATCGATTTTTGCAAGCGAAGGCGGCTGCGGCGGCTTCGCAAAATCAAATTTTAGCCAAGCAAAAAGCCGTTGAATTGCTCGCAGCTCAACTGGATGAAAAAGCAAAATCACTGACTGATCTAGAAAAAAGTTTGCAGCAAAAACGCCGGGAGTGGGAAGGTGATGGTCAAAAAATTGATGATGAGAGACGGGCCTTGGCAGCTGATAAATTAAACTTTGAATCCCGTCTTCAGTCTTTGAATCAAAAGGAAAAGGAATTGGCTGAGGCAACTGCTGAATTCGCAGCCTCTCAACAATCACTGAATTTACGGGTGCAGGAAATAGAGAAACAAGCTGCAGATCTGAAGCTGCATGAGTCTCAAGTACAGGCCGACAAAACAGCGCTAACGGATCAACTCAAGACATTGAATCAGGAAAAAGCAGCTCTTGAGGAGTCTCGAAAGCTGGTCGCGCGTGAAAAAATTGGACTGGATCAACGGGTGAAGGATCTCGCGAGTCGCAGTGAAAAAATATTGTTAGATGCAAAAGAAATTGAGCAGCAGAAAGCAGAAATCCTTACCAAGGGCAGATCCATGCAAGGGGCCGAATCTGAATTGCAGAGTAAACTCGCTCAGCTTCAGAGAGATCAAAAAGATGCTTCCGAACAAAAAACTCATTTTATGCTCTTGAAACAGGAACTTGATAGCAGGCAGTCTCAGTTTGAGGCTGAGCAAAGTTTGTTTGAAAAAGCGAAAGCTGATCTTGAAGCAAAACGTCGAGATATGAGTGTGTGGCAGGAAAAACTTTCGAAAGAAGAAACGCGCTTGGCTAATCTTCAGAAAAATCTCGAAGATTCAAAGCTCGGTTTGACGGAATCTCAGCGCCGTGTCAGCGATTCACTTCAGAATATAACAGAGCGCGAGAAGTTGGTTCAGCTTGGTTTGAGCCAAAATCAGTCATTAAAGTCTGAGCTTGATCAAAAACAAAAAGAAATTGAAACTCAAAAAAATGAGCTGGCTCAATCGCGAGAAGAAATTGAAAGGATACGCGCAGAATATCAAAAAAATCTTCAGGACCTTCAAGTCCGAGAGAGTGCTTTGCAGGAAAAAGAGAAAGATGTGGAAACTCGTGGTCTGGAATCCTCTCAGCTGAAAATCGATGCAGAGCATACTCGCCAAGAGTTAGACCGCGCACGATCTGAAATGTTGAGTCAGCAGAAAAACCTTGATGATGGAATGAGGGAGCTTGAGAAACGGCAAGCTGAATGGTCTCAACGTGAGTCTGATCTTCGAGCTCGAGAAGCGGCTGTTTCTGAAGCTTCTTCAAATTATCAAATGCAATCCCAGCAACTGCTTCAAGATCAAAAATTACTTGCTCAAAGTCGATTGCAGTTGGATGCGGATGAGAAGCGCATGGCTCAGATGAAAGCGGATACCTTGAGTCTTGAATCTCATATGAAGGCTGAGAAAGCGGCGTTTGATTTATTGAAATCACAGCTCAACGAACAAGCTAAACAGATGACAGACCGTGAGAATAAGGTGGTGGAAGCCGAGTACTTGCTTGGGGTGGGGCAAAAGGCTATTGAGGAGCGCTCGGAAGATTTGAAGACGAGAGAGCTCGAAATCGCTTCCCGGCAATCCAAGCTGAGTGAAGAAGAACGGTTGAATCTCCAGGAGTCTGAGAATTTGAGGAATCTGAGAGCCAAGCAGGCGAACGCCGAAGAAATGCTTCTTAAAAAACAAAAAGAGTTGGAATCAGAAGCTGAGGCATTGAAACAGCACGTTGTGGATTTGAGAACGCGCGAGACACGTCAATCTGAGCTTGAAAAAAATCTTACAACTAGGACCTCAGCGCTTCAAAATAAAGAAGCTGAATTGCGTAAGCTTGAAGCCCGATTAACCGATGAAAAAAGTCGCCTAGAAAATCAGACCTCTTCACTCCAAGCCCAGGAACTCTCGCTTAAAGAACGTGAAACGGCTCTTTCTTCCGGTAAAGAAGAATTGAGGAAGGCTCAAGACGCTCTCAATTTGGACCGCGAAGCAACCCGCGGTAAAACCGATGAGTTGAAATCACAAGAAATTCAACTAGCTTCAGAAAAGCAGAAGTTCCAACTCTTGCAATCAAATCTTGAGAACTTGCGCAAAGAGCTGGAGGTTACGAAGAAGAATTTAAGTGCTAGCGAGAGAGATCTCACAGCAAAACAGGCGCAGCTTGACCGCGATCGAGCAGCTTTGGAGTCAGACCGCCAAGAAATTCTTAGAACTCAAGGCGAGCTGACATCTTTGCGCGCTTCCCTAGACTTAAGAGACAAAACCTCGCAGCAGGACAGGGAAGATATGAAAGAACGACGGGAGCAGCTTGTGGCTTGGGAAACGCGTCTTCTTGAAAAGGAAAAATCTGTAGAATCTGACCGATCTGGTTTTCAGAAAAAAGCTGATGACTTGACCGCTCGGGAAAATTTGCTTGGACAAAAAGAAAAGTCACTCGCGCAATCTCAAACTCAAATGGATCTTAAATCTGAAAAGCTCAATCAGTTAGAAACGCAGCTTGCCTTTGAAAAGAGCGATCTTGCTGCCAGAAATCAGGCGTTTTCAGAGGAAGAAGAGCGTGTGAAACTAAACCGCTTGAAAACAGAAAATGACCTTCGTCAGCGGGAAGAAAAAATTCAAAAAATGGAAGCTGAAATGGCTGCGCGCGAGAAAAATATTAATGATCTCAGAGGACAGCTTTTGATGGCTCAGCAGAATGTGGATGCAGAGAAAAATACAGTTGATAATCAACGCAAAACAACAGAGTCTCTGAAGCAGCAGCTGGAGTCTGAAAAAAGAAACCTTGAAGAACTCCGATTCAATACGAACCGCCAGCTCAAAGACCTCGAACAAGTGAAATCAAGAATGCAGCAGCTGGATGCTCAGGAAATCAGTCTGAAAGAGCGTGAAACAAAAATTAAATCCCTTCAAAATGACCTGAGTGTTCGTGAAAGGCTTGTGGGCTCTAATCAAGCAGAGATTGAATCTAAGACGCGCCAACTTTCAGCTAAGGAACAATCTCTTAAGGCTTTGGAAGCAAGTTTGAAGAGTCAAAGCGATGAGATCCAGCGAGATTTTCAGAAACTTGCGCTCATTAAAGAGCGTGCAGATAAGCTTGATGGTGAGCAAGCCCTTCTTGAGAAAAAACAACAAAATCTGAATTTCCTTGAAAAACAATTAACTGAAAAAATGCAAAAAGTTCAAGCTGAAGAAGCGAATCTCATACGCAAAAAAGAGGAGTGGTCTCAGATCCAAATTCAAATGGATGCCTTTAAACGTGCGCAGGAAGATTGGAATGTCAAAAAGGATCGGGATGAGAAATCGTATCAACAGCTGAAGTCGAAAGTGGATCAGGCGGAAGTTTTTGTACGTCAAAGTGCTGCAGATCTTGATCGCCGAGAACAGGAAATGCGCTCTCAGCTTCAGAAAATTGAAAATGACCGTCGCGAGATCGAAACAACGCGAGTACGTTACGAACAGGAGAAAGCGTCTTTTTCAGAACAAATGAGAAGTCTTGAAGCTAAACGGGCTAATCTTGAAAATGAAGTTTCTCGAATTGAACAGGAAAAGCGTGATTGGGAATCCCAAAAAGCCTCGCTGGGACAATCCATGACGCAGGAAAGGCAAGTGATCGAGCAGGAAAAAAACCGCCTTGCGGAAGACCGCAAACAGTGGGAAAGTGAAGAGCAGAACAGGAAGCTTGCCTTGGATCACAGCCGAGAAGAACTTGAAAAGAATTTTGCATCGCTATCCACCAGGGAAAATGATTTGCGTATTCTTCGCGAACAGATTCAGACAGAGTGGGCAGCGTTGCGGCAGGCTCAATCTGATGCAAGTCGCAATCGCTACTCAGGAGTTCCCGTAAGTGGTGATCGTGCCCGGTCTGAGATTGTGCCGGCATCCTACAGCGGAACGGTTTCATCCTCGTTTCAGGCCAGTACGGCTTCGAGCGGGCTGCCTAATCCTTCTTCCTCTCAGGTGGTATTAAATTCTTCGAACTCTACGCCAACGGATTCGCGCTAAGGGAAATTGGGTCAGGGGGCACAATCTCTCTCCACCTTATGACTTTATCAGAGATTTCAATTTATAAAAAATGGTATCGTGCCCGCTGCCGGGAGATTTTAAATCACCTTAGACCTTCCGAGCGAAATCAAAAAAGTATTCGAATTTACCATCATTTGATTCAAGACCCTATCTTGAAGCGATCCGTTGCTTTTTTTACTTTTCTTGGATTTAAAAATGAAATTGATACCATGCGGCTCGTCTACTGGGGGTTGTCTCAGGGGAAAATTGTGGTGGCTCCTCGCGTGGATTTTAAATCGAAGCAGATTGAACTTTACCAAATCTTGTTGCCTTCCCGGGATCTTAAAATCGGGGCTTTTGGAATTCCCGAACCTGATCCTAAAAAATGTAAGCCAGTTTCTATTTCCAGTTTAGATCTTCTCATTGTTCCGGGTTTGGCTTTTGACAGGTCAGGGGGAAGACTCGGAAGAGGCGCGGGCTACTTTGACCGGTTTTTAGCTCAATGCAAAAACATTCCTAAAATTGGAATCGCTTTTCGTGAACAAATGATCTCGCAGGTCCCTTTGGAAGCACACGATATTCGAATGGATCAAGTGATTTGTGATTAATATGAAAATGGATCCTTATTCCACAAAGCCTGAAAGTAATGCTGACAAAATCTTTACTGTCAGCGAACTCAATCGCCAAATCCGCGAACTGTTGGAAACCGGATTTTCATCTCTTTGGATTGAAGGTGAAATTTCTAATTTTAAACATCACTCATCCGGGCATATGTATTTTTCATTAAAAGATGAGCGCTCCCAAATGGGGGCTGTTTTTTTTAGCCGTTATCATGCGCGTCTCAAGTTTCAATTGAAAGATGGTCTCAAAGTTCTTATCCGCGGCCGCGTATCGGTTTACGAACCTCGCGGACAATATCAAATCTATGTGGAAGAAGTGCTGCCCAAGGGTATCGGGGATTTGCAACTTGCATTTAATCAAATGCGGGAGAGATTGGAACGTGAAGGTCTTTTTGATCCTGCACATAAGAAACCTATTCCTAAATTTCCCAAACGTGTTGGAGTTGTCACATCACCTACTGGCGCTGCGATCCAAGATATTTTAAATGTGGTAAAGCGGAGATTTTACGGAACGCATCTTATTTTGGTGCCGGTTTTGGTTCAGGGAGAGGGTGCTGCTAAACAGATTGCTCGCGCAATCGAAATGCTTAATGATTTCGGACAAGTGGATGTGATGATTGTGGGCCGCGGTGGGGGAAGTCTTGAGGATCTTTGGGCATTTAATGAAGAAGTAGTGGCTCGTGCGGTTTTTGCGTCCAGGATTCCTGTTATCTCGGCGGTTGGGCATGAGATTGACTGGACTATTTGTGATCTTGTTTCGGATTTGCGCGCGCCGACGCCCTCTGCAGCAGCCGAGTTAGTGGTGCAAAACCGGGAAGAAATCGAGAGAACCATCGAAGATGCAATCGAAAGATTAAAGAGAAATCTTCAAAACCGAATTGCATTTTCACGCGAGGACTGGACGCGTCTTATTTCAAGCTATGCTTTTCGTCAACCTCGGTCATTGGTGCAGAATGCCGCGCAGAGATTAGATGAACTTCTTCGGCCTTTTCAGTCTGACGCTCAAAATCTTTTGCGTCAAAAATTTTCGGAGCTTGAGACTCAAATGGCCAAGCTTGAAGCTCTAAGTCCGCTCGCTATTTTAAGAAGAGGTTATTCTCTGACATCAACTTCAGATGGACGCTTGATTAAAGAGAAGTCTCAGATTAAGATCGGGGCGCGGATAAGGACCCGAATCACCCATGCGATCATTGATTCCGAGATCCGATCGATTGAGGAATGCTAAGGAGGAACTGTGGCAGAGGAAATCAAATTTGAAAAAGCGATGGAGAGATTGACGAAGCTTGTTGAAGAGCTCGAGTCTGGAGATGTCGCTCTTGAGGAAGCCATTAAAAAGTATGAAGAAGGTGTTAAACTTGCAAAAACTTGCCAGAATCAACTTCGCCGGGCGGAACAAAAAATTGAAGTATTGACCAAGAGTTTGGAAGGGGATTTTGCGACGCGTGCTTTTAATGAAGATGAAGCTGGTTCTGATGCTTCGTCAGAAGTCAAAACTCGAAAAAAAAATTCTAAAAAATCTTCTCAGGCCAGTGATTCAGAAGGAGAGCTTCTGTGAAGTACGAAGCCTATTTTGAGTCAGAACTTCGTTATATCGAAGAAAAATTAGAAGAGGCGCTTCCCGCTGTTAGCCAGCGGCCTTCCGAGATTCATGAAGCCATGCGCTATGCGATGTTTCCAGGGGGTAAGCGATTTCGACCTATTTTGACCTTAGCGGCTTGTGAAGCTTGCGGTGGAAAAAAAGAAGACGCCATTTTGCCTGCGCTTTCATTAGAGCTGATTCATGGTTATTCGCTTGTCCACGATGATCTTCCTTGCATGGATAATGATGATGAACGGAGAGGGAAACCGACCTGTCACAAAAAGTTCGGAGAAGCGATAGGGTTGCTGGCCGGAGACGGGCTTTTGACTTTGGCTTTTCAAATTCTTAGTGGCATGAAGCCTGCTGAAAAGGCGATTCTTGCGTTAGAGGAGATATCGACGGCCTCTGGCTCTTGTGGTATGATCGGAGGACAGGTTGCCGAGCTTACCCTCAAATCTGATGCACTCAGCCTTCCGATGCTGGATTACATTCACAGCCATAAGACTGGAAGATTGATTCGTGCCAGCGCAGTTTGCGGGGCTTACTCTGCCAATACTATCGATGTAACTTTATCTGCAGTAACGAGTTACGGTGAATTGATTGGCATGGCATTTCAGTTAGTGGATGATCTTCTGGATCAGGATGGTTATCTTAAATTGATGCAAGCTCCAGATGTTGTTGAAAAAGTACGCGACCTGATTGCCAAGGCTAAACAGGAGGTTCGTGGGCTGGGTCCGCAGTCATCCAAATTAATTGCGATTGCAGATTATTTACTTCAAAGGATACCCCAAGGAAATCATGCGCTGGATCGATAAAATCAATTCTCCTCAAGATCTTAAAAAAATACCCCTCGAATCACTTCCCGAAGTTGCGGCCGAGTATCGTAAATATCTCATTGAGTGTGTCGCGCAAACAGGGGGGCATCTTGGAGCCAGTTTGGGTGCCCTTGAACTTAACCTAGCGCTTCATTACGTTCTTGATTCTCCGCAGGATAAAATTTGCTGGGATGTGGGACATCAAGCTTACGTTCATAAGATGATCACAGGACGTCGTGACCGCATGCTCTCGCTTCGCAAGCATGAAGGCTTGAGCGGATTTCCTTCTCCTTTTGAAAATCCTCATGATCCATTTATTGTGGGACACGCGGGCACGGCAATTTCTCAAGCGTTGGGGCTTGCCACTGCGCGGGATCTTCAAGGCGGAAAAGAAAAAGTAGTTGCTGTGGTAGGCGATGGCGCAATTACTGCCGGACTTTCTTACGAAGCTCTGAATAATGCCGGCATGCTCAAAAAGGACATGCTTATTGTTTTGAATGACAACAAAATGTCGATAGCGAAAAATGTTGGAGCTATGAGCCGCTATTTGAACAAGGTTCTTACGAATCCTATTTATAATCGGGTTCGCACCGAGGTTGAAAAGCAGCTTCAGAAGTTTCCGCGTCTGAGAAAATTTGCGTCCTCAAGCCTTGAGGGAATGAAACATCTTTTTGTGCCCGGGATTCTCTTTGAAGAGTTAGGCTTTCGTTATTTTGGTCCAGTAGACGGTCATGATGTTGTTGGACTCGTCAGAACCCTGCAAAAAGTGCTTTCGATTCATGAGTCGAGTTTGCTTCATATCATCACGGAAAAAGGTTATGGCTGTGAATTTGCAGATCAAGATGCAGAACGATTGCATGGTGTGACACCTTTTGATATCAAGACAGGCGAAAAAATCAAAAGTCTGAAAGACGCCAAAGTCGCTGCCGAAGGTATTTCTTACACGCAGGCCTTTTCCAACAGTTTGATTCGATTGGCGGAAAAAGACCCGAAGGTCGTTGCTATTACAGCGGCGATGCCAACAGGAACGGGTCTGCATCATTTCCAGAAAAAATTTCCAGATCGTTTTTTTGATGTGGGTATTGCGGAACAACATGCCATTACCTTTTCCGGCGCGCTTGCCAAGGGAGGCATCAAACCTGTTTGCGCAATTTACTCTACTTTTCTGCAGCGCTCCCAAGATTCTTTGATTCATGACATTGCGCTTCAACGTCTCAAAACCGTAGTGGCCATGGACCGTGCAGGTCTGGTGGGTGCTGATGGCGCGACGCACAATGGAGTTTTCGATATCAGTTTTCTTGGGCACATTCCTCATGCGGTGATTGCCTCTCCGGCCAATGAGTTTGAAATGGAGCGAATGTTGAAGCTTGGCCTCGATTATCCTCATCTCTTTGCTCTCCGTTATCCGCGGGCCAATATTCCAAAAAGTTTTGATACCTTTGCACAATCAAATTTTGACATTGGTCAGGGCGAAATTCTCAGGGAAGGACGTGAGGTTTCATTGCTGGCGATTGGAATGATGATTGAAACCGCATTACAAACCGCAGACATCTTGCTGGAAGAACACGGCATTCAGGCCCGTGTGGTGAATATGCGCTTTGCAAAGCCCATTGATGGGAAATTGGTGCTTGATTCTCTTGAGCGCAGCCGTGTGGTTTATACTCTTGAAGAACACGTGCTCACGGGCGGGTTAGGTTCTAAGGTTCTGGAGTTTCTTGAATCTCAGGGAATTTCAGATCCTCGTGTGAGAAGACTTGCGCTTCCTGATCAATTTATTGAGCAGGGCGACAGAGATAAGATCATGGATCAATGGGGACTTTCACCGAAAAAAATTGCAGCGCGGGTGCTTTTCGATCTTCGTTCCCGCGAGGGGATCTCTGCTTCTACCATCGCTTAAGATGAAATCTTTCACCTCTCTTTATTCAACTGTGGGGATTGTTGCAAATCGCCAAAAACCGAGTGCTCCGCGTCTTCTGGTTAAGATCCGAACATGGCTCAAAAAACGTGGCGTTTCCGTTCTCGATTCTCTGAGCCAGTCTAAAAATCAAGTCGTTGCGAAGTCTGATCTGGTCCTTTGTCTTGGTGGGGACGGAACCCTTCTGTCGCTTGCCCCGCTCATGGAAAAGCATTCGGTTCCAATTTTGGGCATCAATTTGGGAGATCTTGGATTTCTCACCGAAGTGAAGCAGGACGAGGTTTTCTTTGAGCTTGAGCGTGCGCTTCGAGGTGAGTCACGTATTGAAAAAAGATGGATGCTGTCTTGTCAGGCAGACAGTGCCAAATACCGCAAATCAGAAAAATTCATTGCCCTGAACGATATTGTGATCAACCGCGAAGGTCTTTCCCGGATGATTTACGTGGATGTGCGGGTGAACGATGAAGTCTTAACTCATTTTGCCGGTGATGGCGTGGTGCTTGCAACACCGACAGGATCAACCGCTTACTCACTTTCTGCGGGAGGTGCTGTGGTGCATCCCAAGCTTGAGGGGATTGTGATCACTCCTATTTGTCCGCATGCCTCTGCTTTGCGTTCGCTGGTGGTCTCAGCCGCTGAGAAAATTTCAGTACGTCTTCGAATGAAAGGCGAAAGCTGCCGCGCACTTTTGACTGCAGATGGACAAAAAAATCTTGAGATTGATGACAGCTTTCGAGTGGTGGTGACCCAATCTTCGGTCCCATTGAAATTGGTGAAAAGTTCCAAGCGCGGATATTTTGCCACGCTGCGAGAGATTTTTAAATTTCCTGCGTAATGAAATCTGGATGGAAATGTTTTACCGGAGCTGAATAGATTTATGGTTCGAGTGCGCTTTGCTCCTTCTCCCACCGGTTACCTTCACATTGGCGGAGTCCGTACCGCTCTCTTTAATTTCCTCTATACGCGTTCCCAGCAAGGGGAGTTTCTTCTGAGAATTGAAGATACCGACCGTGAGCGATCCAAACCTGAATTTGAAACTGAAATTTTAAAATCCTTGGAATGGCTCGGACTGAATTGGGACAATCGTCTCATGCGGCAAAGTGAGCGCCTTTCCAAATACCGCGAATTTGCCCAGCTTCTTGTGAAACAGGGCAAGGCCTATGAAGATACTCAGGAGGGCAAAACCGCCATTAAATTTAAAATGCCCTCTGTTCGGGCGTCGTTTCGTGATTTGGTTCATGGGCAGGTTGAGTTTGAAACTGCGCTTTTCGGAGATCTCGTTATTTTAAAATCAGACGGTTATCCTACTTATCACTGGGCATGCGTTATTGACGATCACGAAATGGAGATCACTCACGTCATTCGCGGAGATGATCATCTCTCCAACACTCCGCGCCAAATCATGCTTTTTGAAGCCTTGGGCTGGATACCGCCTGAATATGGGCACCTTCCTTTAATTGCGGGCGAAGACGGGACGCCGCTTTCAAAAAGGCATGGTGCTGTTTCCCTGACTCATTTTCGAGAACAGGGCTATTTACCTTCCGCGATCTTGAATTACCTAGCACTTCTCGGGTGGAATCCTGGCAGCCAAGATGAGTATTTTTCGTTGAACGATCTCATTCAAAAATTTTCTTTAAAACAAATCAATAAATCGAATGCTAAGTTCAGCTTAGAAAAACTCGGATGGTTGAATGCGGAACATTTAAAAGCCGTTTCAGCAGACGATTTTCTAAAACTGATCAGCGACTTTTATCCGGATTTAAAGCAGAAAAAAAGCGCTGATGACTGGGCCGCGCTAGTACAACTCTACCGGCCGCGCATTCAAATCCTGAAAGATTTTCGAGAAAAGTCGCTATGTTTTTTTGAAGAGCCGCACTTAGATCCAGAGGCCATAAAAAAATATTTTCATGAAACGCCGAATCTGCCGAAATACTTAAGAGTATGGACGGACGAGATTGGGAAGGTAGAGCCGTTTACCACTGCAGTGACCGAGAAATTGACGCGTGAGGTTGCGGAACGTTCTGGAGTTAAAGCAGGAGTTCTCATTCATCCTATCCGTTACGCTCTGACGGGAACCACGATGAGTCCCGGGCTTTTTGAACTCATCGTGCTTCTTGGACGAGAAACTTGTTTGAAACGGATGAGCGTTTTTTTAAATTCATAACACTTTGAGAGATTATGGCAAGCGAATGTATTTTTTGTAAAATTCTTAAAAAGCAGATTCCCGCCAAAATTGAATACGAAGATGACAAAGTGCTCGCTTTTTATGACATCAACCCCCAAGCGCCTGTTCATTTACTGGTGATTCCCAAAAAACACACGGAAAAAATCTCAGATTTAAAAGACGCGGATGATCGAATGATTGGCAACTTGATTCTTACTGCGAAAAATATTGCGGCTCAGAAAGGCTGGGGCCATTACCGATTGATCGTCAATAACGGAGAAGAAGCTGGTCAGAGTGTTTTTCATATCCATCTTCATCTTTTAAGCGGACGCCAGTTTGCCTGGCCTCCTGGATAAAAAGGATTTTATGGCCGCAGATATTTTACGGAGACAAATTTACTCGCCACGTGATCTTAGTGTGCTATTTGATGTGGATATTGCTACAGCTAAAGACTGGGTAGTGAAAGGCGATGTGACGAGTTTCCGCGTTCTGGGGGGACATCTTCGTGTCAAACATCAGGACCTGGAAATTTTTCTTCAAAAAAAAGGAAAAGCAGCGCCTCAAAATTGGAATCAAGAGGTGGATCGTTACAAGGTTCTTCTTGTTGAAGACGAAGTCGATCTCTTGGATATTGTGGGGGAACTTTTGAAAGAAGATCCAAGATTTGAGGTCGAAACGGAATCTTCTGGATTTGGAGCAGCGCTTAAAATTACACGTTGGCAGCCGGACGTGATCCTTCTCGATTTTTTAATGCCGGGGATGGACGGTTTTGAGGTTTGCCGCAAACTTCGCAAAGATCCTCAAACAAGCGACATTCCTGTTATTGCCATTACTTCACTTTCACGGCCTGAAAGTAAGGAAGCTGTTTTAAAAGCCGGGGTTTCAGTTTTTCTCGGAAAGCCGTTTCAAAGCGATAAACTGCTTGAAACGGTCCGCCAAAGTTTAGGTCTCGAACCTATTCCTGCTTAACGTTCCAAAACGTGCATTTGCCTCTCTACAGAATCTTTTCTGGGAAAGAGCTTGCACTTCAAAATTCCCTGGCTAAAATAACGCCTTCTTATCAATCAAAGGGAGACTCCTCATGCATGGCACCGTTGTTGAAAGCACTGATAATTTAAGAAAACGCGTTCTTGAAGTGGCCAGAAGCCACAAATCTTCGTGGATCCAGCTTGGACAATATTTGTTTTCTGTGCACAAAGACAAGCTCTTTAAGTCATGGGGTTTTTTGACCTTCGAAGCCTATTGCATGAAGGAACTGGGGATAAAGCAGCTAACAGCATCTAAGCTGCTTAAAAGTTATGCTTTTCTTGAGAAAGAGGAGCCTTCGCTCGCCAAATTGACAGAACCTGAAGAGAGCGACCGTTCTCCGCGCGCGATTCCTGATTATGAGTCGGTAAATCTGCTGAGACTTGCAAAAGAGAACGAATCCATTACTCCCAAGGAGTTTTCAGCCATTCGGGAAGCAGTTTTTGAAAATGCCCAAGAACCGAAAGAAGTGCGCACTCAAGTCAAAAAAATTCTAGAGGAAAAAGCGCCTGCTGGAACCCCTGAGGAAGTGGAGCATAAAAAGCAGAGTAAGGTACGTCGATTATTATCTCTCTTGAAAACCGCCTCTCGCGATTTGGAGGAAGAAGATGCAGTCCCTGATTATCTTCTGAAGCAGATCCAGGCCTTGATTGGCAAATTAGAAGATCAGGTACGCGCCTAATCTCTGCATTTTGGGGCTGGAGTCTCAGGCTTGAGAACCCTCTCGCGCCAAGTTATAATGGCCAAGCCATTCAGCAATCTTTCACTTTTCCTGCCTTGTTTTTATATTGGGCGATGGTGTTTAGCAAAGAAGCATGGCAAATGGAACAAGATCGAAACAATCTGTAGAGTACTTGATTTCAATATAGGGTAATGATTTATTCTGTTTATGTTTTAGCAAGTGAATTATATGGCTCAAGATATATTGGTTGTACTCAGAATGTTGAGCTTCGGATTAAACAGCACAATGCTGGGAGATGTCAGTCAACTAAAAATAAAAAACCTTGGAAGCTTATTTATTGCGAAAACTTTAACACCTTATCAAAGGCTCGGAGGCGTGAAGCTTCTTTGAAAAGTGGCCAAGGCCGCAAAGAACTTGATCGTTTATTGAAGTCTTAGTGGGCGATGGTGTAACGGTAGCACGACAGGCTCTGGACCTGTCTGTCTAGGTTCAAATCCTAGTCGCCCAGTTCTCTCGTTCATTCGAAGTAATTTTATCTAAGCATAAGCGAGAAGCGAATAGATGATAGATGTGCTATTAAGTCTTAAAGATGTATTTAACGTATTATTAGGGTTTTTTTGCGTTACTGGCTTTCAATCTTCAAGAGGGATGGAAAGAAAAAAGAAATACCCGAAAAAAGCTGGAGCTTTTTTCCCGAAAATTAAAAATGAATGAGTTCTTTTGTGGATATATGATTAACTCTCAGCAATTTAAGTTGCTTGATATGGATGCAGCAAATAAATTCAAAAATGATTTCTCGCTTTCACTAAGCAAAAATATTGTCAAGTACATGCTATTTATTGAATATACGAATAAGGATCTTATTGATCATTTAAATTTTGAACGGTTTTACAATGCTGATTCTCAAAATAGGACGCAAGAAAACGAGAAAGCGCTACACGCCAAAAGATCTCGGGCGATCGAATCTTTGAGAGGCTTTCAAAACACTATAGCCGAAGCCAAAACGGATTTAACAATGCAACTTAAGGGTTGGGAAATTACTTCTCTATAAATTCTCCTTTCGTTGGTAGAACTATTTGTCTCTCACCGGTACCTCG
>CAZOOM010000029.1:24796-27408 GCA_964581425.1 uncultured bacterium
TCTCTATAAATTCTCCTTTCGTTGGTAGAACTATTTGTCTCTCACCGGTACCTCGCTTCGTTTTTCTTTGCCTTGTTTTGATGGAAGTGCCTCAAAGTTTTTTGGTTGAAGGTGTAACGTCCGCCCGAGGCGGATTCGTCCCTAAGGCGAATCCAACGAGTGGACGGATTCGCCTTGGGCGAAGTAGCACGACAGGCTCTGGACCTGTCTGTCTAGGTTCAAATCCTAGTCGCCCAGCCATTCTGAAGTCTTTTAAGCTCAATGGTACGGTCAGAAAAACCTCATAGTAATTCTTTTGATTCACGACTATGATAGCTCGCAACGCAGTTGAAATAGGAAAAGGACAAGTTCATGACTTCACAAACTGAAATGACAGATCAGAAAAAAAGCGAGCAAATCACTCACTCCTTCAAAAAGATGAAGTGGGGGAATCTTACATTTTTTGTCATCACCTCATTTTTTGCTTTAGTAGCGGCGCCCATTCATTTCTCGCAATCCGGGATTTCAAGATCTGAAATTTTTCTTTTTGTATTTTATCTCGCTGCCACCAGCCTCAGTATTACGCTGGGGTATCATCGTTTATTTGCTCATGTGACTTTTAAAGCCCATCCCTTGGTCCGATTTTTGGCACTTTTTTTTGGTGCGGCGGCTTTTCAGCAGTCGGCTCTGAAATGGTCGGCACAACATCGGGACCATCACCGTTTTGTGGATACGGATCAGGATCCTTATAGCATTAAAAAAGGATTTTTTTACGCCCATATGGGATGGCTCATATTTTGGCAGCATCCTTACAATTATGACTGTGCCAAGGATCTCCAAAGAAGTCGTCTAGTGATGCACCAGCACCGCTTTTACAAGGGGTGGGCCATTTTCTCTGGAATCCTTCTACCTCTGGGTTATGGTGCGTTAACGGGGCATATGTTAGGCACTTTTCTTTTAAGTATCTGCGTGCGAACAACGCTGGTTTATCACGGAACCTGGTGTATTAATTCCGTGTGTCATATGTTTGGTAAAGCGACTTATGATATTTATTCTTCAGCCAAAGACCACTGGTTTGCAGCGCTGCTCACGAACGGAGAAGGTTATCACAATTATCATCACCATTTTCCAGGGGATTATCGCAACGGTGTCAGATGGTATCAATGGGATCCTACCAAGTGGTCGATTGCGATATTAGCGTGGCTGGGGCTCGCCTGGGATTTGAAAAGAGTTTCTATGTTTCGAATTTTGGCGGCAAAGCTTGCTGCTGAAAATCAGAGAATCGAGGATCGTTTGCTTGCGCGGAGTGGACATCCTAGTTTTGTGACTTTTCGTTGCGCGCTTCAGTCCCATTATGAAAAATTGAAGCAAACGCTCATCGCGTGGGAACATTCTGCTAGAGTCTATCAGAGCATTTTGCGTCAAAAAATCGAAGAACAATCTGAAGCCAGACGTGAAGCCGCTTTCAAAAGTCTTGAAGCGCGCCGTCAATTTCAAGCCACGCTTGCCCAGTGGAAATCCATCCGCCAATTACACCTCCAAGCCGCCTAAATCAGGTCTTCATTGCTTTTAACTTGGGAGTAAAAAATGGGGTGTAACCCGGGGCTATTAAGCATATAATCATTCCTAAGCAAGCATCGACCTTCCAATCAAAGGAAAACCTGTCATGTCCGTGTTCCAGGAGAATCAAAATTTGAACTCTGATTTATCTGTGAGCTTTAAGCGCCTCAGGCTTTATCTCATCAAGCCCTCGAAATATGATGAAGAAGGTTATGTGATTCGGCACTGGAAAGGAGTCCTTCCCAGCAATACACTTTCCTGTCTTTATGGTCTTTCCGAAGACGTACGTGAACGTGGAGTCCTGGGGTCTGAACTTGAGTGGGATATCCATGCGATTGATGAAACCGTTCAACGCGTGGATACAGCAAAGATCATTCGTCAAAGTAAAGACAAACACACGAAAACCCTGGTTTGCCTTGTCGGCGTCCAGTCCAATCAATTTGCCCGGGCTTCAGATATTGCGTTGGCACTTCGCCGTGCCGGAGTGGATGTTTTGATTGGCGGATTTCACGTGAGCGGCGTTCTGGCCCTTCTTGAAAAACTTCCTGTTGAGGTTGCTCAGCTTGTGGACGCAGGAGTCAGTCTTTTTGGGGGAGAAGCCGAGGGACGCTGGGAGCTTGTTTTACGTGATGCGCTTCGAAATGAACTCAAACCTATTTACAATTATTTAAAAGAAGTTCCTGATTTAGCCACGGCACCGCTTCCAAGAATTCCCGAGGGTTTTCAAAATAAATATGCAGTCAGCCACTTTGCAACTCTGGATTGCGGGCGGGGTTGTCCGTATGCCTGTAGTTTTTGCACGGTGATCAATGTCCAAGGACGAGCGATGCGCGTGCGTCCCGTTGAAGCAATTACCCGCATGATCCGAGAAAATTTTCTAAAACACAATATCTCTTATTATTTTTTTACGGATGATAATTTTTCGCGTAATAAAAATTGGCGTCCCATTTTTGATTCCCTGATTCATCTCAGAAAGCACGAAGGTATTCCGCTCCGCTTCATGATGCAGGTCGATACCCAGTCGCATAAAATTGCAGACTTTGTCCAGAAAGCTGCTGAGGCCGGATGTTCCC
>CAZOOM010000030.1:0-1751 GCA_964581425.1 uncultured bacterium
GTCCCAAGGTTGGGAGCAGTCACGTCGAATTTGATGATCGAAAAATCCCGGTCTGAAATATCAAAAAATTGACTGTAGCTCGCCGTATCACCCGTGATGCGGATTCTCGCCTGAATTGACGAAACCGCAGAGGGAATTCCCCAAACGTAGGATCCATCATTTGTGATAATCCCATCATTGGAACCTCCTTGGACGCCCTCTCCCGCTGCAGAAGATTCATCGATCGCAGTCCAAGTTGCACCGCTATCCAAAGAATATTCCATTTTGACATTGGTCATGCCTGCGGTCCCGTTATTCCAGGTCACCGAGAGTCCACCGGAAGCGCGGGCAATTTCTCCGCCATTTGGTGCTGTAATCTGAATTCGTTCAATCTTGAAATTATTATCTGAAACGTCGACGATGTTCGGGAAATTAGCATTCGCAGATTTCACACGCACTTTAACGGTTCCACTGGAGGCTGGAGGAGTGGCCCATTTATACGCCGTATTGCCTGCCAAAATCTGAATTTGTGCCGGTGTTAAAATTGTCTTATAAACCACTGGTTCATCAATGATTCCATCAAAAGTTGAATCATCTGATGAGGTATTTCCGAGGAGAAGTGCGTTCGCGGCATCCGTGGTGGCCGAACCTGTTGTCGGTCCGCTTGACTGCGTCAGGGTTTGAAATGATCCATTAATATAAATCAGAGGACTGTTGTTAACATTGGAACTATCGTAAGTGACCGCAACATGCACCCATTGGTTAAGCGGAACGGAGCTGGCTGGAGTTCTCCAACCGTTAATTCCCCCGCTAAAAGTTTGCCCAAAATTAAGCTGCTGAGAAGAAAGACGAAGAAATTGTTGGTTCTTATAAAAGATATACCCGGATTGTTCTTCCCCGGTTGAATAGGCGTAAATCCAAGCCGCCTCAGTTCCTCCCGTTGCAAAAATATTATTCACTGCAGCCGCGCTACCTAAAGACACTTTTCCGCTAATCCCGTTAAACAAAACACCGTTGCCCAAAAATCCTGGATAAAAATAAGCCGAGGTTAAAGTTCCCGTACTCGATCCCGCTGAATCCGAGGCCGAAGAACCACTCGCTTCATCTAAATGCCAAAGACCTGTAGCGCTTCCGACATTGGCAGGGTTAGGACTCAGACCCATTTGAGTTGGAGAAATTGCAAGCCTCGCGACTTCGCCATTGGTGAGTGCCCGGTTAAAGACAGCCACTTCATCAATCAACCCATTAAAAAATCGAACTTTGCTGCCGCTCAAATTACACGCGCCAACTAAAAAAGGATCTGTGATACCCGCAGGCGTTGCTGAAATGATCGGCGGCGTTCCTTGGAAACCGGTAGCCTGCTCCACACCATCCACAAAGATTCTCATTCTAAGCGCATCGGTGGCAGCCGCGCCATTGTAGACAAAACCCACATGTTTCCACGTACCAACAGAAACAACTCCAGCCCCTGTTTCATTTCGAGCATTTCCATTTTGTACTCCAGCGCGAATACCACCCAGGGAACTAGTAATTTCAAACCACATTCCTTGCGTCCCCGACGAAGATAATTTGTAAGCAAGCGCCATTTGACCGAGCGAACTTGGTTTAATCCACATAAAAACAGATTCTTGCGAGATTCCGTCCAGTGCATTGATATCACCCATATCCAAATAGTCATCCGAGCCATCCATATAAACCGCATTTCCAAAATTTCCGGGCTGAAAACCCATGATTCCGCCAAGCGTTGCGGTATTTCCATTTCCGGAACTGTC
>CAZOOM010000030.1:1851-25770 GCA_964581425.1 uncultured bacterium
GCCACATCCAGATTCACCTTCTCTGAATCCACATCGGATGTGTCGGTGAACGAAGTGTAACCTGCGCCCACCCCGGTAATCTTGACACGCATGGCTTGATTATTACCGCTGGGTGTGGACCAGGTGAAACTGCCAGTATTCGGCGTCGACGCGATAATTGAAGACCACGTTGAACCACTGTCTGTGGATAGTTCCAGTTTCACATCAGGAATCTTAGGCGTGGCTCCAAAATTCCAAGTGATCGTGCTCGAATTTCCCGCACGAATAATGTGCCCTCCGTTTGGCGCCGTAAGCTGCAACTTGTCGACAACAAATGAACTAGAAACACTCGATACGGTGGTTTGTGAAGCAGATCTCGCTCGCACTTGCACCGTATTGGATGAAAGGTCTGGGACAGTCCATTTCAACGCAGCATTGCCGGCCAAAGCCTGAATTTCCGCCGAGCTGAGCATTCTTTTATAAACCGCAACCTCATCGATAATTCCGTCAAACGTGCCTGCATCCGTGTTCTGATTGCCAATAAGGAGATTAGCTGCCGCATCAGAGCTAGCAGAACCAGAAGGTGGCGTTCCGACCGTTAAAGTTTGAAGTGCCCCGTTAATATAAATGTTAGGCGTATTAGAAGCGCTAGACCGATCGTACGTCACAGCCACATGATTCCACTGATCATCGGTGATCGAACTAGAAGGCGTAAGCCAGTTGGCTCCTCCGGTAAAAGTGTGAGCAAAATAAAGTTTCCCGGGAGACGAAAATCGCAAAAGGACGGTCGACTTCCAAAAAATATGGCCTTGCGTTCCCTCGCCATCAGAGGTCGGTTTGATCCAAGCCGTAAAGGTTCCTCCTGAAGCAAAAATATCGTCGACTGCCGCCAGAGTTCCCATATCCATTTTGCCGCTTGATCCGTTGAAAAATACGCCGTTGTTGATATAACCCGGAACAAAATAAGCAGTCGTCAAAGTTCCAGTATTGCTTCCAGCAGAATCGGTTGCGGTTCCACTTGTTTGATCGAGATGCCAAAGTCCCGTCGCGCCGCTCGCATTCGCCGGATCGGGACCGATGCCGAGTTGACTTGGAGCGAGCGCCAGCTTCGCCACTTCAGATTGCGTGAGGGCCCGATCAAAGATCACAGCTTCATCAATCAATCCCGGAAAAAATTGCTGAGGAACTCCCGCATTGCTAAATGCTCCCACAAACGAATTTGATGGAGAAGTGACCGTCGGCGTGACCGCATCACTTGCGGTGTTGGTGGGAACTCCATTCAAATAAAGCGTGGCATTGGCACCGCTTTGTACCAGCGCAAGATGAATCCACTGTCCGGCTGAAACTGCGCTCGAGATAAACGTGGCCAAAACATCGCCAGTATTTCGATAATATCCCCTCCAAGTGCCTCCAGTTTGCGACAATGCAAATCCAGTGTTACTCGAATCCCGATTTAAGCTGATGACTCGGCCATCCACACCCGAGGAGCTCGGTTTAACCCACGCAGCAATCGATTTATTCGCGGATCCAGTGATTGTACTGAACGTGGTCCCTGAGGTAACGTAGTCGTTGACACCGTCAAGAGAAACTGCATTTCCGAAAAGTCCAGTGCTAAAAAAAGCGCCATTGGTTAAAGTTCCATTGTGCACAGTGCTCGTAGTGCTATCTGCAGCGGTGGTTCCGCTTGATTCATCAAAACGCCAGTAACCAATCGGGCCGGTTGTAAAGGATTTCGGAGAATTAAAATCGGATGCGATGGTCGTGTAAGAAGATCCGTTCGTGGTGTAAGCCACTTCAAAATCATTCGGAATTCCGGTCGAGGTCGTCCACGTAATGTACTTGGCCGATCCACTGTTCGGACTGGTCGTAATGGTTTGATATTGATCCCCCGCGCTGATTCCAGAAATCGTGATTTTGGGAATCGAAAAAGCATTGTCAGAAATATCGCAAACTGTGGTAAAGCCTGTGGTCTTCGCGCACACTCGAACCAAAACACTTTGGTTAGAAAGATCTGGAATGCTTGACCAATTCACAGTTGCCACATTTCCGGTTGCCGCGTTAATACTGTTCCACGCACCTCCTGAGTTGATCGAATAGTCGACACTAAAATCATTCAGGTTGCTGGATTTATTCCAAGTAATGGCTTGGGTTGAACCCACTGGCCACATTTCACTTCCATTGGGTGACGTAATATCAAGTTTTGCAATTTTGAAATCCGCGGCTGATTGATCCGTGAGCTCGGTGGCCGAAAGCGACCTGATGCGAACACGCACCGTCGAGGATCCCGTTCCAGGACCAATATCCGGCACCGTCCACGCGTAACGATTTCCTCCCGATGCAAGACTCGCAATATTGGCACCGGAAAGAACCGTGTTGAAAATTGCGACTTCATCCATGATCCCCTGCATTTGCGCACCTCCAGCAGGATTCTTTCCAAGCAGAAAATTTTCTGCGGCATCACTCACTAAAGATCCGGATCCATTATTCGAAGTACCGTACGTCACTTCAGATCCGTTTTTATACAGCTTGATGCCCGTCGCGTTTGTCGTTCCGTCCCATGTGGCAGCAACGTGAACCCATTGATTGACCGGCAGAGTCACTGAATCTTGTCGGTCCACCTGCAAAACGCTCATGGATCTAGCAAACTGAAGATTTCCATTATTTTGAGTACCTCCGATTTTGAAGTATCGCTTGGAAAGAATATGACTCGTACTGCTGCCGTTAATCGGAGGTGCTGTAAAATATAACCAAGCAGAAACCGTTAGTTGTGCCAAATCATTAATGGTTGCGTTCGGATTGATCTGAACATAGCTGTTCGCTGTCGCGTTGAACGTTACTCCATTGCCAAAAAATCCTGTGGTGTGCGTGGCTGCGGCACCTAATGTACCTGTATTACTATTTTTAGAATCGGCTACTGTCCCCGCAGCCTCATCCAAATGCCACCAACCCACAAGCCCTGAAAGGGTACTTGCATCGTAGGGAGTGTCCCCTCCCACAGCCACTCCGGTCGCGATTTTGTAAGTAGCGTTCGCACTCCCTGTCCAAGGCCAAGTTGCACCGCTGTCGTTGCTATATTCCAATGTCAAATCGCTCGGAACAAAGCCGCCCGCTGTCCAGGTAATATTTGAAACGGCTCCCGATTTCAAAACTTCTGTTCCAACCGGAGAGGTCAAAGCAAAACTCGTAACTGAAAAATTGGTATTGGATTTATCCGTTACGGAAGGAGCCGCCGCGGACCGAACTCTCAGCTTAACAGTATTTGAATCCAAGCTTGTCACAGTCCACGCATATCCAGGACTTGTTGAGGCCAATAATGCAATTTCACCGGCCGTGAGCACACGATTAAAAATGGCCACCTCATCCAAAGAGCCTGTGAAATAGCTGCCCGATGGCCCACCAAGCGTCAGTGAAGCGGCGCCTAACACGGTATTAAAAGTAAAGGAAGCTGTTTGATCGAGAACGCCATCCTTATACATTTTGACGTTGTTTGTTGTCGTTCCATCAATAACAATAATTAAATTGTGCCATGCGTTATCGTTAAAAGTTGATGCCGAAGTTGCAGCTCCGGTGTTTCCTTCAAAAATGTGAACTTTACCGGGGCTTGAGGAGCTTGTATTGATTGAAAAAGTATTTGGGAAATTGGCATAAGTCAGCAAAATGTCAAATTGAGAAGAAGAATGTTTCATCCACAACGAAATAGAGCGAGCATTGTTTCCCGTTGGCAAGGACGCTCCGCTTCCTGTTACATAGTCGTCAACTCCGTCAAATGTGACACCACCAACTAAGGCACCGCCTAAAATACCCGCCGTCCAAGCCATCCCTGTTCCATTCGCGTTTGAAGCGGTAAAGTTATGAGTGCCCATGGAGTCTGTAAGTCCAGCTGTGGTTCCACCCGCAATCGAACCACTTGTTCCACCGTCAAAATGCCAAACGCCGAGGGCTCCCGACATAATTTCTTCATTGTGAGTATTTTTGAGAGCCGTCTGAATACTGTTGTAATTTAAATCATCAGTGGTGTACTCCAGCACGTAATCCATTAATCCCGTTGCGCCTGTTTGCGACCATGTCACACCTTTAGCAAATCCGGATCTCAACGTCTCACCACCATTAGGATAGGCTAAGGTCACAGTCGCGGTTTCAATATTCGCTGAAGCATTTGTAAAGGTTGGCGTCACAGTTCCATCTGAATTGAGAAAGGCTTTCCAAAGAAAACTTCCCGGGGTGTTATCGACCAGCTTTCCCGCCGTAGACATCGCGTCATCAAAGCTGGCAATGTTGGTGTTGATCGTAGCCGCAGTACTCGCCTGCGCATAAGTCTGGTTTGAAGTAACCCAGGCTACTCCATTGTGATAATACCAATCTGTTCCGTTATTCGGTGAAAGAGCATACTTGATTTCTGTACCACTTGGCTTGGTTGCCGTTTCAGAAAAGCTCGTGAGATAAGTAAACGTATCCGCGGTCGAAGGCGTTACAGTAGGAGCATCCTGCGGATACTGCCCTTTAATTTTAATCGTCACGCCCTGAAGATCCGGCGTGAGTGATTCATCCAGCGTTTCAAATGTAGGTTGATATTGCAAGTACTCTAATTTTTGAACGCCGTGTAAATATCCGGTTCCCCTCACTGATCCCGCACTGAGCCCGGACTGATAAAGATTCCAAACCTCGGTTCCGGAAAGCACCCGATTCCAAAGTGCCAGCTCATCAATTTTTCCGGCAAAGGGTTTATTAAATGAATCGAGATTGTTTCCAATCCCGCGGCTTCCTGCATCCGCCGTCAAGCCTCCATCTACTGTTACGATGGAATCTAGAATACCATTGAAATAAAAATAGGCTTTCGTGTTCACGCTGTCGTAAACAACGGTTACAAAACTCCAACCACCCTGGGTCAGAGGATTTGAACAAGCATAATTTCCACCTATCGAAGGATGATAAGTCATTAAGCGTGTTCCACCTGAGCAGCTGGCATCATCTCCCATCAATACGTAAGCCGAAGTCGCGCTGTAAAAAAGGGTGTGAGCTCCCGCCATTCCTAAGGGAACATTCACCCAAGCGCTCAAGGCATAACTTGTCACATCAAGATTTGCAGCCGCGGAAACCGTGATCGCATTGGAATGACCCGAAGTTCCAAAATCAACACCGATTCCCATAAACGACGTCCCATCCCACGAAGGACAGCTTGTACAGGAACCATGATTTGCGTTCGTGGTTCCATCGCTAAAACTAGCCCCCGAGCCTTCATTAAAATGCCAAACCGCGACCGGGCCTACATTTGAAGTCCCGCCGCCTGTCCACGAATAACCTGAAGCCATTCCTGAATCCGCATCAGAGCGCACCTTCACTCTAATTTTTGCTGCTCCACGTTTGTAAATGTCCAGGATTTGCGCTGCAGTCAGCTCAGCATTGAAAATCGCAGCTTCATCAATTAAACCGCTAAAATAATTTCCGGCACTTGATTTGCCAATAAATAAATCGCTCGATTGTGAAGTAAAGGAAGAGGCGTTGCTAAGTGTGCTGTCTAATTTTCCATCAACGTAAAGTGACATATTACCGGCAGAGGAATCAACAGCTGCCACATGATGCCATTTATACCCATCATTCACTTTGTAGATAGTTCCCGTATGAGTGGTTGCATTTTTCTTAAAATAAAGATATCCGTTTGAATCTACGCCCATTTCATATCCGTTGGTTCCGCTCGTACCCTTGGAAAGAATGACATTCGCATCCGCGCTGCCTACGGTCGTTTTGACCCATGCCGACATGGTCCATGGTTTCCCGGTTGGATTCATATTCGTGTTGTGCGTCACCTGGACAAAAGTATCCGTGTTATTAAAATTGACGGCTGGCCCTTGCGCCCCGAGGTCATACACAAAGGTTCCGTTTTGTGTCCCGGCATTTCCATTTGCGGAATCGACCACATCGTTATCCAAATGCCACAGACCAACTAGATTTTTTTCATAGTTATCCGATGGAACCCACGGACGTTTACGGCTCGTAGCAAGCTGAGCGACCTCGCTTGCCGTGAGCGCATAATCAAAAATTGAAAGTTCATCAATTCTCGAGTCAAAACCTCCACCGGGATTTGACCCTAAAAAATAGAGCGCATTCGAAGTGTTATTAAAATTGGATGTGTTGCTATTGCTGCTAATCAGCACACCATTTCGATAAATATACATCCCTGTTGAAGAAGCAATAAATGCCCAATGCTGCCATGTATTTAACGAATAAGAGGCCGACAAGCTTGTTCCACCAGCTCCGTTTTTATTAAATTGCAGGGTTTGGGACCCATTATTCCAAACCTCGTATCCTGAAGTAAAACTGGACCCTTTCAATAATAATGGCCGCTGAGTATTGTTAAGGTTGAGCCAAGCCACAATGGAAAGAGTATTGCTCGCAGGATTCAAAACTGCATTATCGGCTGTCCAAACATAGGTAAGCGTTGAACAACTTGATGATAAGGCAAAATTATTTGGAAAAGCCACCGTAGGAATTGAACTTGTCCAAGCAATATTGCAACCACCTGCATTTGAGATCGTGGCCACGAGCCCATTCACTGAATCAGTGCTCGTAGATCCAGTTCCTTCATCGAATTTCCAGTAAGCTACTGGCGGTTTTTCGAGAGGTTCTCCCCATGCAAATGATTTTGTAATGTTGATCGTGTCCCAAGCTGGTGATGTTTTCGTTGCGTCAACAATCGCACTTGTATATCGAGCCTGCGATTCATAAATTGAACGAATTTCAATCGGAGACAATTCACGGTTGTAATAGGCCACATCATCCATCAAACCTGAATAAGTATGCCCTACCGGATCTCCCATTTGAGTTGCATTTGTAAATGTTATAGCTGCCGCAGCAGGTGTCCAAGACCAAGACCCATCTAACGCTCCATCCACGTAACCCTTGACATTCGTGGAATTGGTCACGAGAACCACATGATGCCAAGCGTTATCTCCTACAACTTTAGAACCCCAGTTTCCTGCCCAATGTCCCCCACCGTTGATGCCAGAGCTATCACGCACAGAATAACCCAATCGCCTCGGTGAACCGGAAACACTATCGAAAAGATAAACTTGCATGAGCGTAAAACTTGGGCCGGTTGCATTAAAAACCGCGCAACTCCCAGCGCCGCCATCCAAGCAGATTCCTTTTAGCCAAAAACTCAGTGTGGACGATCCCCCTGAAGGAATATCTAAAGCTGATGTTACCGGAATATTGACAATGTCATTCACTCCATCAAATTTCAGCGCAGCGGTTCCCGTTTCGCTAGAAGTCACCCAGGTTGGGTCATCTGATGCAGAACTGGAGCTTGCTCCAAGAGTACCGTTAATCGAACTAATAAGATCGGAGATCGATTGGCCAGAACCTTCATCAAATTTCCAAGATGCAACAAGACCTAACGAATCTTGATTAATGATGGGACGCTTGACTGGAGTCATCTCACGAGTCGCTGCTGCAAGTGCTGCAATTTCACCATTGGTGAGAACACGTTTAAAAATGGCAACATCATCGAGTTCCGCAGTTATCGAAGATCCGGTTTCATTTCCGATAATAATATTTGTCGCAACGTTTAAGTTCGCAGGTCCACCTGTCGCGCTGCAATATGGCGAGCCTGTATTCCCATCGAGATACCCTTTCACTGCGGTTCCTGTTCGGGTAAACACCACATGGTGCCATGTTGCTGAGGAGGTTGCAGTACCAGCGCAGTCCACCAAAGTACTTCCATCAACACGCTGTCTGAAATTCATCGAACCATCATTCGCCGGCAAAAGCGTAAAATTACCTGAAGTTCCGGCAAGGGAATCCCCTGATTTGGCAATAAAAGTTGTTCCATTGGTGACGGAGGTATATTTGTACCAAAATGAAATGGAAAAATCTTTGGTCCCTAAAAGTAGGTTTGTCTCATGCGGAATGCTGACGTAATGTGCACTTCCACTCAGCGAGAGGTCGTTTCCAAAATTTGATTTTCCTGTTCCAATCGCGGCACCGGTTCGTGTCCCCACGTAGCCACCGATTGAATCGGTGTGTGTCGAGCCTGATGCTTCATCAAAATTCCAGTAGGCCATGAGACCTTGCGTGGAAACTGTGGGAGTGTTTGAAGGCAGAACTGCAACTTGATTGGTCTGCCACGATGTGAGTTCATGAGTCCCAGCATCAAATTCGCTTTGGGTATCATCAATACGGATAGGAACCGTGCTGCGCAAAACCGCGTTTGTTCCATTGATCACAATTTTCGCTGCATCAAAAATAAAATTCGCCGCATCAGCAAATGTCCAGGTCTTAGTAGCAGCTTGCAGAAGCGTTTTAGAAGAGAAGAACAAAAGCGAGAGCAAAAGCAATGGCAGGAGAAAACGAAAGAACACACTCAAATATCGAATCTTGTGCCCTCTCTTGGGAATGTTCTGTTTATCCATACTCAAAAGGTACTTCTCCTCTGAGGGAATATCTATTGTAAAACTACTCTAAGATGATGCGCATATTACTCGGTATTAATTAAATGATAGAGATTGCTATATTTATCGGCGATGTGGTCAAGAACAAGAGCAAAAGCGCACATCTCAAAAGGTACCAGGTCACTTAACTGACCTGGTACCTTTTGTTTTTATTTATTTACAATATATAATTTGGTTAATTGCATATTTATGATAAAATATCGCACTATGCCAAGACCTCCACGATTACTATTCAAAAACGCCTTTTATCACATCTACAATCGGGGCGTTAACAAGGCACCGATTGTCGCCGATGAAAGAGACCGGAGAACATTCATTCATCTACTGGGCGAGAATATCCTAAAATATCAGCTTCGGGTTTTTGCCTATTGTTTGATGGACAACCACTTCCACCTCTTTTTACAGACGCCGCAAGGCAACCTAGATCAATTCATGTGGGATTTTCAGAGAAACTACGCGCACTTTTTTAATTCTAGACACAACCGCATTGGCACGTTCTTTCAAAACCGCTATAAATCTCGCTTGGTCAATGATGAAAGCTATGCCTTAACTTTAACCCGATATATTCATCAGAATCCGGCCGAAGCAGGCATGATCTCTGACTTAGGAAATTATTCTTGGTCAAGCTATCCATGCTACGCAGGCCAACTACCGCATTGGAACTGGCTCGACATCGACTGGCTTCTGAATCAGCTGCATCAAACTCGCAGTCATGCCATCGAAGAATTTATAAAATGGCACGCAAAACCTCTCACAGACAAGGAAAAAAATTCGATCGAAAAAAGCCGGGTTATCCTTCGTTCAAAAGGTACCAGGTCACATAACTGACCTGGTACCTTTTGCTATTCGAGGATTTTATTCTGCAACGCGTACTTGATCAGATCGCTTGTCTTATGCAGGTTCAGTTTTTTTAAAATGGAATTTTTATTATTTTCAATCGTCCTTCGGCTTAAATGTAAAACTTCTGCCATTTCTTTTGCAGTTCTGCCTTCCACAACAAGCCGTAAAACATCCATTTCACGTTCAGAGAGCATACTTGCTGGGCTTGAGTTTTTTACCGGATCTTTTAGTGTTTCACTGATGTATTCAGAAACGGTTTCTCCAAGGTAAGTCTTGCCCGCACGCACGCGCATGAGTGCAGGTATCAACTCTTCAGCAACATGATCTTTATTGAGATAGGCGCTTGCTCCCTGCCGGATCGCTTTCAAAACATAAGCCCCAAGCTTATGGACTGAAATGATAATAATACGTGTGTCGGGTGAAACTTCCTTTACCTGGGAAATCACATCCAAGCCCCCGAGCTCAGGCATGGTGATATCCATGAGGAGCAATTCCGGCTTCAATTGTTTGACGCACTCAAGTGCCTCAAGTCCATTTGCAGCTTCGGCCACAATTTCATATTCCGGATGCCGCGCCAGAACGCTTTTGATGCCTTCGCGAATAATACTGTGATCGTCAGCCACGACTAGTTTGATGGTCATTGGTCCTCACAAGGTACCAGGTCACATAACTGACCTGGTACCTTTTGCCGTCTGCTTGCAGTTTAGATTGGTAGTTCCACAACAACGCGTGTTCCCCTTCCTGATTGCGAATCGATCTGCATCCGCCCATCTAAAAGCTCCACTCTTTCTTTTAGCCCTATCAGACCTAAACGCAATTTATCTTCTTTTCTTCGCGCAGGATATTTCAGAATTTCTTCATATTCAAATCCCGTTCCATCATCACGATACAAAAGTTCTAACGAGGAGTTTTTCTTGATTAGCGCCAGCTCTACGCGGGTGGCTTTGGCATATTTAGCCATATTGGTTAAAAGCTCCTGTGTGATACGGTAAATCAGCAAACTATATTCAGGAGAAAGGTCTCGCACATCTGTGGGTTTGTTGTATTCATAGGTCACACCCGTCATATGTTTGGTTTCCAAAAGAAGGGCCTCGAGACTTTCAGTTAAACCAACTTCGTCCAAATCCGGCGGTCGCAGCAGAAATGCAATGTTATGACTTTTCTTAAGAAGTGATGCCGTAATTTTTCTGCATTCGTCAACGTGAGTCGAAACTCCCGCCTCACTTAAGATCTGCTGACTGATCAATCCCAGCCTAATTTGAAGCGCACTCAAATCTTGCCCCATCTCATCATGAACCGCTGAAGACAGTTTCTTGCGTTCCACTTCTTCCACATCCATCATTCGATTGAGCATCTCCTGACGGTTCGCTCGTTCTTGAATCTGTCTTCGATAAGCTAAAAATACGATCAACGTCCCGAGAAAAAGGGCTGCCGCCTGACTCAACCATAAAAACGAAATAGCATTCTCCTTATCTGCTCTTGCCAGAGAAATCTGTTCCTGAATTGCCTCGAGATTGGTACGAGCCATGGGATCATTCAAAAATTGATCGAGCTCGTAAACATGCTTTTCAAAAACCATAAGAAGATCCTGCACAACAGGACTGATTTGATCAGAAGCATCTTTATCTGCCAAGGTCGCAATCCGTTTTCCTTCCTGAATCATATCAGTCACCGACCCCTTCAAAAGCTCGCCCCATTCCTTTTGCTCATTCGAGCGAACGCTCTCAAGATAGACATCCAGCTGTTGGCGAAATCCAAGCTCGGCTTTAGTCAATCGACCAATATAATCACCCATCTTCATAGCACCTTGATATCGAGCAACGCGCCAAAAAACGTAACTCCGTACTTCCATTGCATAATTGGCATTTTTGATTCTCATACCCATAACCGCGGACTCAACCTTTAGATGATGCCTACCCAAATCCTCAATTCTCCGATTGAGTCTGTGAATCTGGAAAATTCCCACCAGTCCAATGGCTAAAGTAAACAAAATCAGCATAGCAAAGGCGGCTAGCAGTTTGATTTCTTTTAGCAGAATGTTTGTGTTCATCATTCTCTCGATTTCAGTTACAAAAGCAGAATGAAAGCATCAGTTTATAAATAGCAATTAGCATTGCCATCTGCTTATCAGATTTTTTGTCACATTCAAGAAGGGCCTCATGATTCACCCGTAAAATCAGCTTCTTCCATTGATGATTGAAGAGACGGCAAGACTATAAAAAAATATAAATTGCCAACTCTATATATAAATAATAACACTTTAGAATGTTTATACTGTTTAAAGGATATGAATACTATTTTTTGCTATATTTTTACAATGGGCCAAAACTATTTATTGCCTAAATTCATAAGCTTCTTTGGCGCCTATAATAGGAAGGCGAATTATAATATCACAGTTATTTTTAATTATAAAATTATTAATTTTTTTATATATCAATATTTGCTACATTTTCTCCTTGATTCCGATTCCTACTCTTTAACTTCTATGCCTTAGACCCTGGAATGCTCGGCCCTGACCCTTTATTCTGATGAAGCTGCTCTCCATGAACCTCGTGTATTCAGAGAATAAAATAACTGCCTTCTGACTTTGGATGAGACATAGGAATATTGCTCTAACTCAGCCCTTCAAAAAGTAAAATCGTAAAGATTGAACGGATCGTTGCTAATTTGAAGAGATTTAAAGCTCCATTGAACCCCAAAAAGGCTAACATCATTTAAGAGAACTTGAATTCGAGGATAGACCCGAGTAATATGCTCATGTGCCTTGAAACTTTTGACCCATGAAAAAAAATAAAAAACGCCGCTACATAAAGCCTCTTTTCTTCCGAATCTTTTTTTCTATTACCCTACCTTTTATTTGTTTATTTTTGATTTTTTCCTACATCATCCTTAAACAAAATGCAGCTTCTTTTAGACACCTGGAAGAAGAACTAGCCTTTTCCGCTGTTCATCATTTTGAACATCAATACTCAGAAGCGCTGCGTGATCCTAAAACCATTGCTGATCCAAAAGTCTTTTTTCAAACCATCGATGAGCTTCGTAAAGCCAGCAGTGCAGAATGGATTGGCGTTACTGATGCAGGGAAAAGTGGATCCATTCTAAGTTCGTCACCACGTGCGGGATCGCCTGAAGTTCCCGATGAAGCTTGGCTTTCTTCGACCAAACAAACATTACAAATTCAAAAAACACTTTCTGTAATGCGGGAAGGTTCTGCTTTTTATCTTTTTCCTGATGAAACAGAAGGTAAATTATATGTTTATTTTCCTTTTCGCCAGCCGGTCAATAACACTTATTTAATTGCGATTCTAAGGTTTCATCTCACCACCCTTCAGGACAGTTTTAAAGAAGTATCCAAGATGTATTTTCTGATTTTTGTACTCTGCCTTCTTACGGCACTGGCAATTTCCTTGGCTTTAACCTATCACGTGGTTCATCCTGTACTTTCCATGAACCGCGCCTTCCGAGAAATTCTGGACGGAAATCTCGGTAAAAAAGTCACGGTCAAAACCGGAGATGAAATCGAACTCCTGGCTTCGAACTTTAACCGCGTCAGCCAAGCCATGCTCGTGATGACCCATGTCGCTGGAGACTCAAATCCTCTAACTCAGCTACCAGGAAATCAAATCATACGCGAGGAAGCCACGCGTCGTTTAAATGAAGGCTTAAAATTTGTTTTTTTTCACGTGGATATCGATCACTTTAAAGCCTACAACGATGAGTACGGACTCTCCAAGGGAGACGACGTTCTTCGACGCACATCAGCGATTCTGACAGAGGCTGTCAAAAACTTTGACGGCAATAATTTCGTAGGCCATCAAGGCGGCGATGACTTTATCCTCATTCTTGAGATATCTCAGGCCGAGAAAATAGGGCAAATTGTTTGCAATAAATTCGATGAAAGCATGAAAGATTTTTATACTGCTGAGGATCTGGCTCGTGGTTATTTTATGGGTAAAGAATCCAGAAACTATGGCATTTCAGAAGATACTGATGTGAAGCGTCAACCTCTGATGTCGATTTCGCTGGCAGGTGTTTCAAATTTAAAACGTCCTTATCATGCTTTTGAAGACGTTCTTGAGCACTCCATTAATGTCAAAAAACGCGCCAAAAAACTCCCCTACAGTGTCTTCCTGATCGAAGAATAAAATTTTGAGCGTATTGAAATCTCAAATTCTCGTGTCAATTTTGTACCTAAAAAGATTACTTTTTTAGTAGGAGTTGGTCAAAAAGAGATGTTCAAAGGCTTCTCGAGCAGATTGAACCCGACTTTTCCGTCCACCCGTTCCCCCATAACTTTCCGTTATCTGCAGCCATTTGGCAACGTCGCGGACCTTTTCTGTATCATGGCTTAAGTCGAGAAAAGCTTGATAATGACGAATGGCTTTGCGAGGCTCCTCTAAATGATCGTCGTAGAGAATTCCCAAATTGTAATGAGCTGAAGTATCCGCCGGGTCCAATTCCACAGCTTTTTCGAGCATACGCGCAGCTTGCTTAAAATTACCCAAGCGCATGAGAACGACACCAAGATTATAAAAATAATTTTCTCGGTCTTGAATCGCGCGTTTTCTTAAACCCTCAGCTTTCTTTTCTAAATTTTCAATTTTAGGATCCTCAGCACTCACTTTTTTAGTGTCAGAAGAAACCTTATGCTGAGGGCGCATCAAACTTCGCTTCACGCCGGTGGCCGCATTTTTAATTTGCATATCCTGCAGTTCTTCTTTCTGCTCGTTAATGACGGCTTCAAGTCTTTCCTTTTCGTCCTGCATTTTCTGAAGACGATCATCGATCTCCTGATTTAATTCACGAAGCTGACGATCTCTCCTGCCAAGATCGGATTCTAGATTTTGCGTTTTTTCCCTGAGCAGTTTGAGTTCATATTGTGTGTCTTTGTCTTGAGTCTTTTCGATTTGAGAAGAGTCGTCCAGATCTTCTCCCCCGTCGATTCTCCTGTCTGAAGCATGTTCGCCATTCGTTACAATTTCCTGATCATCTCGGAAGCCAGGATTTTTCCATGGGCTGACTCGATCTGATAAAGGACGTCTGACTGTCTTGGATAGCGTTCCATAATCCTGTCGCGAAGATTTCGAGGCTTGATCCGCAACCGTGGACTGAGAAGGAGAAACCATTTTGGGAGCGGACACACCCACCAACTGCTTAGCAGAATCCATATCACCCTCTTTAATCCCAGAAATTCTTTTCTCCAATTCCGAAATTTTCTCAAGATTACTTTTTTGAGAGGATTCTAGTACTTTAATTTTATCCTCGCGCTGAGTAAGATTTTTTTCTAATGCGGCCGCTCGAAGTTTCATTTCCTCCATAGAACTTTTGGCGCCCTTAATCTCTTCATTTTCCGTATTTGCATCCATTGTCTGCATTGCTTCTGTTTTCTTTTTCAGATTCTCCATTTCCGCTTTAAGAGCATCTCTTTCCTGAAGCGCGGCTTTCTTTTCCTTATCAAGATCGTCGAGTGCTTTTTGCAAATCTTCATTTTTTTTCAATATCTGATCTCTCTCTTGAGCCGTGGCTGTTGCCGTCTTCTTTGCTTCCTCCGCTGTCTTCATGAGAGCGTCCATTTCTGTCTGGCTCGTCTTTTTCTCCTCCTCAACCGCATTCAGCCTTTGTTGAACCTGATCGGTCTGCGTCATGATCAGTTCTCTCTCACGCTTTAAATCCTCAATAGTTTTTTGAAGCTTCTCAGCTTGTTCTAATTTTTTTTGAATTTGAGCATTTTCTTCGATCAGAACCTCTTTCTCCTTTAAGACTGCCTCCAGGGACTGCTTTGCAGAATCACTCGACTTGGCCAGACCTTCTCTCTCCGCTTGGATGGCATCCAGTCTCTTCTGGAGTTCTTCTTTTTCATTCTTAGCGGTTTCTTGAGCCAGCTGGATAATCGTTAATTCTTCGGTGGCTTTTTTGACTTCAGATTTTAATTTTTCAATCTCAAGCTCTCTATCTTTTGCCTGATCATTGACCTTCTTAAGCTGACTGAGCTCAGCGTCCCCCTTTTCCTCTTTTGATTTAAGCGCCTTCATTTCATCCATAGCTGCTGCCAGTTTTTTTCCAAGGACATCCAACTGCTTTTCTTTTTCAGTCACCTGCGTCACAAAATCGAGCATTTTCTTTTCATAGACCTTATTTTCATCATCGAGCTCTTTGTTGCGCGCATAGAGCTGTTCAAGCATAGCCTGGGTCTTCGCTGATTTATTTTCCTCTTCCGCATTCGCAAAAATTAACGCTGATGAGAAGAAGATCATGAAAAGAAAAAGAAGGATGATTGAATGCCTGACGCTGAAATGAATATGAAAAGAGTATTTCATTTCTTCTCTGCAGCTTGGCCTTCGAGAACCTTGAGTCTTTTCAATTGGCGCTCAATATCCTCGAAAGGGGATTCTTTTGAAACTTTTTTTCCTGAAGAGGTCAGCAAAGGATGAGACTCGGTACCATCCACAATGTGAGGAGTAAGGAAAATGACAAGCTCAGTCTTAGTCACGGAGTCATTCGTGTGTCGAAAGGCACCGCCAATCAAAGGCAACTCTCCAAGCATTGGCGCTTTGTGAATGGTCTTAGATACCTCATCTTTCATCAGTCCGCCAATCAAAACCGTACGTCCGTCTTTTACCGTCACGGTGGTGCTTGCATTGGTCGTATCAACAATAGGCACTTGAGTGCCATTGCTAGTGGTGAGCGTACGTCCCACGGAGCTGACTTCTGGCGTGATTTTCATTGAAATAAATCCGTCTTGATTAATTTCAGGAGTTACTTTGAGTTGAACACCCACATCCACAAATGTAATGGATTCAGACGTAGTGGTCGACGAATCAGCCTGAGAAACCGTGGAGGTTACATAGGCCTCACGCGTACCGACGTTAATAGTCGCTTCTTTAGCATTTTCTACGCTAATTTGAGGTGTTGCTAAAGTTTTGGTGTCTCCAAATTGGTGCAGCCAATCAATGGTAGCCTGAAAATCATTTTTCCCAAGATCTCCAAGAACAGCCCGGCCATATCTTGTGACTTGAGAATCAGAGATTGGAAAAGTTTGGGTAAAAGTAAACGGGAATTTATCCTCAGTTCCCTCATTGAGCATCAGATCCCAGTTAATTCCCATCAAATACTGATTACTGAGCCGAATTTGAACCAGTTTGGCTTCGATATAAACTTCACGCGTTTTGCGGTCAAAGGCTTCAATCAATGTTTTGACTTTTCTAAGCACATGGGGAAAATCCGTGACCATAAAGCGATTGGTTTTTTCATCTGAATGAAGCTCGCCCACATTTTCAGTCAAAAGCGCTTTGATTTGAGGTTCCAAGGTCGCAGTTTTGTTATAGCTGAGCTCAAAAACTTGCGTCTCGGTAGGAAGTACGCGCTCCACGGTCGGAATGTCGGCTTTTTCAATAATTTTTTCCATCAACTTGATCCGCTCTTCAGTATCAATCAGAACCAACGTTCCGGTTTGTTTATCGATAATAATTTTTCCAATGGCGCTCTTAACTCCTCCAATGAGCTCCCCCACCTTGGCAGGATCGGAGTAACGCACTTGGATGATTTTTACGTTCCGTTGATCACGATACGACTCTCCGTAAAGCGCGGTGTATTCTTCTTCCGTCATCACATAAAGAACACCCTGTTTTTCACGGATCGCAAGACTGGTAGAAATCAAAATAATATCGAGTGCGTTTGCGATGCTGACATCTTTCAGAAACAACGTTACCTTCGCATTCACGTTTTGACTCGTCACAATATTCAGATTGGCTTTTGTCGACAGAAATTTCAAGACATCCACGACATCAATTTTTCTAAGATCAAGGGATATATTCCGGCTCAACTTGTCGCTGACATCTTGAGTGAGCTCGTAGCCCTGTGAGATTGAACCTTGAGAAAATACTTTTTTCTCAGATCCAAGCGTACTTGTCACAAGAACAAATATCACCACAAGAAAACGCAAAATGATCGGCTTTTTATTTTTTTTGTTTTTAATAAACATCTTTAAGATAATTCCCACTTTTGTGATCCATCCGTAAGCGTTACCGAAAATTCTTTGATCTCACCCACTTTAAAATTTCCGATGGTTTCTCCTTTGCGCACAAAAACAGCACCCTCTTTAGCGGGATCATACTGCACCATTGCCACATAACCTGTATCATCCCATGAAATTCCCAGCAACTTGAAATTAGGAGGCGCTTTTTGAATATTCTCATTCACCTCTTGAGGAGCCGTCGAAAGGGGTGTCGATGAAACAGGCTTCGCTCCTTTCAGAAAAAGATTTCTTTTGGAAGCGCTTTGCAAATAGCGGCTTAAATCTCTCTGAGCAGGCACCGCATAAAGCGCATTTAGATTTGTTGTTTGACTTTCCTGAGGGCCAATGGGAATCGTCCAGTTTTGAACTTTATAAAAAACAGCATCTAAGGCCAAATAAATCGCCAGAAGAAGCACAAACATTAACAGAATTCGATTAATCACTTTGATCTGAAAAATATTCAAAAACGGCCGAAGCTGAAGCACCGCAGCATCTCTCCAGTCTTCGAAGCCCCGACCAGCGGCACGGGTTTGGTGTTCAGATCGGTCCTTTCGAAACATATCCTTGATCGCACGTAGAATGGATTCAAGACGCGTCATCCAACTATGATCAAGAATCTCATCGTCCCCATTTTCATCAGAGCGATATCCGTAGGTCTTATCACGGGAAATGACGCGGAATAATTTTTCTTCCGGTGTCATTGGCTCTTTCGATGATTTGGAGTCTTTATCTTTTTTATTAAACATTAAATACTCTCAACGCCTTGCACATTTGTTTTTTTATCCTGTGCTACTGTCAATTCATCCGTTCTTTCTCCAGATATAACGGGAAATTTTTGAAGAACGCTATGTTCAAAAGCATTCCATTTCTGCTCAACACTCACTACCTTTTGAATCACTTCTGTCGTTACCTGTGGTAAATCCATCATTACCAGATATTCCAATGCATCATGACACAAGATATTGATTCGTCTAGGATATCCTCCTGACTCCTGATGAATCATTCTCATCGCTTCATCGTGAAAAAGTGGATAACGTGACTGACACTGAGCTTGCTCAAGTCTAAAGCGAATAAGTTCAAAGGTTTCTTCCTCTTCAAGCGGTGAAAGTAAAAGTTTCAGACTAATACGATCCCAAAAATTCGGAAGTTGCCGGATTTTACTCACAAGCTCTAACTGTCCGCAAAGGATCAGTTGCAAAAGTTTGAAGTCATTGGTTTCATAATTGAGAAGCGCGCGTAATACTTCAAGTGCTGAAGCAGAAAGCAGCTGAGCTTCGTCGATCAAAAGGACTATAGTTTTCCCTTCCTGAATTCCTTTTTGAAAGAGATATTTTTCAAGCGCCTGCAAGCAGTCCATGGGGCCGGCTTTGGCCGTTTCTATCGGAATTCCAAAGGTGTGAAGCAAGGTTCTTAAAAACTGGTCATCACTTTGCCCCATGGGATTTAAAATGGCATGAAAATCCATTCGTGGATCACGAAAGAAAATTTGGCTCAATTTTCGCGCCATGGTTGATTTACCCGTACCGATATCCCCTGCCACCATTGTCAACCCTCGACGCAGCTCAATGCTGGTGCGGATTCGAAAAAGCGCGGCACGATGGACCCTCGACAAGTAAAAAAACTTGGGATCGGGACAAGTTGAAAAAGGTTCGCACTTCAAATTCAGAAGTTTGTAGTAACTCATAAATGAATCACCTCAACTCCTTCCATGTCACTCGAAGAGGAACTCGCGTTTTCTGTACGTCCATGATCTTCGCGATGCTGAGATGAAAGGGTCTGCTTGACAGACTGTAGCGTGTAACCTTGATCTAAAAGACGTTTGGCTGATTTCAGGATTTCAAGATCATGTTGGGTGTAGCGCCGAAACTGTCGCATCCCAAAAGTTTCATACCGAGGGCAGATCAAGCCAATCATTTCCCAATAGTAGAGTTGTCGCGTGCTGATACCGCTTTCTTTTGTCACCGTGCAAGTGCTGTAAAGTGTTTCCATAAAATTAGATCATCGAGCGGATAGAAAATGGAAGCCGACCCATAATATTTCTTCCTTTTCTATTCTCTGCCCTCTATTCTTCTCCTATGTCCGACATAGAACATTCTTGTCTGACCTCTTAAAGATCGGCTTTTTGGAAGTGGTTCTTGAGGATTAAAGCATTGAAAGAAATATCTAACAGAAGAGGTAGGACAAGGCTTGTCTGCGCACTCAGTCCACGAAAACGCGGCTCAGAATACTTTTCTTAAAAAAGGCAAAATCAAAGGGCTTCGTAACGTACTCATAGGCTCCGTAGCGGATCGCCTGCTTGGCCACACGTTCATCATGAAGTCCGCTCAGCATGATTACCACAGCCTCTTTATGGTGCCTCTTAATCCGCTTAAGACACTCCACTCCCCCCATTCCAGGCAGGAGGACGTCTAATAGCACAAGTTCAGGCTTTTCTCTTTTAACCACATCCAGGCCTTCATCTCCATCAGTAGCAATCCAAACTTCATAACCTTCATCGATCAGATAATCACGGATCATCTCTCCGATCGAGGCTTCATCATCAATCACGAGCACTTTATGAGCCATTGAACCAACCCTTCTAAATTTACTGTTTTTGTGTCGCTTATCTCTTTAAACGACTTAATAAGGTCCACTCGTTTCCCAGTTGGTCAAATCATCCTGAGTTCCCTCTTGCTTATCAGATCCCTTGGAGAAAAGATCATAGCCCGAGGGATTATGGCTTCCTGGATATTTATAAACATACTCCTGCCCCCAGGGATCTTTGGGAATTCCTTTTTTAAGATAGGGTCCTCTCCAGTTTCCGGAGCTCTGTCCTTTCGAAACAAGATCTTGAAGCGTATCAGGAAAGCGCCCATTGTCGACCTCATAAAGATCAAGGGCAAGCGCAAGACCGCCTTCAATATCCGCTTTCCCTGCCTGAATGCGAGCCTCTTCCGAACGTCCAGATAATTTGGGCGCAACAAGAGCCACCAAAATACCAATAATAATAACGACAAGAAGAATTTCAATTAATGTAAATCCCTTTCCCTTTTTCATACTCCTCCTTAAGAAATCAGCATTTTGATTTCTATTTAACCACCACACGCTGCATCACAAGATTACTTCTCAAGATTTCAGATCCCTCTTCTTTTGGGGCTGATTCCACACGTTCAACTTTCAACAGCTGGGGTGAAAATTGTAAATGATAAATAAACTCTATCAGTTCTTTCATTCCCGATTCAATCGAAAGCTCCACAGTATATCTTTTAGTCAGACGATCTCCTGTTGTGGTTTGCGGTTTGACATCAGAAAGAGTCACCCTCGCCTTTCTTGCTTCTTCTTCGATAAAACTCAAGAGAGCCGCATTCTCCTCTTCATCTTTTCGGGCATTCATCCCTTCAAGATTAGGATATTTTTTTGCCTCTTCCATGACCGCATCGCGCTGCTGAACGAAAATTTTTGCTTTCCGTAACTTGAGTTGAAGAGAGAAAATCTCAGAATCCAAGTTACCAAGTTTAGCCTCAATCGGTTTCAAGCCACCGTAATATCCTAATCCTATGGCGAGTAAAATAATCACAATGACCAAAAGTACCCGCTCACTTGATTTCAACTTAGCCAACATTGCTTTGGTTTTCCTTTTTAGCTAGGACGGTTGCGGCACTTCCGTTTTCGGTGCTTCAGGTGCATTCCGAACAACGGATCCGCTAATTTCAAACTCAACAACTTCTTTATCTTTAACTTTTCGCTTTGTCACATTTCGTGTTTTTACAGCTTCTAAATGAGCCGTTCCTTCAAGCGTTGTGATCAGTTTAAAAACAGCTGACATCTCTTCAGAGATACCGCGAATCACAAGCGCGTTATCCGCAGTTTGATACTGAACGGACGTCAAATAAACATCCATGGGAAGAACTTCAGTGACATCATAAATCACATCTAAAAAATGCGCTCCGGCTTGGATTTGTTCACTTGCTATTCTCATTTTAGCCAAGGTCCGTTCAACTTCATCGGCTGATGTATGCACTTCGGAATAATCTTTTTTCAAAGATCGAAGGTATCGGTCTTTTTTGTAAAATTTCTCCAAACTGATGACAGAAATAAGCATGATCAAGGCAAGAAGCATGGTTCCCAAAATTGCAAGATCTTTGGCCCGATCCTCTAATCCTTTTTTTGCCTCTAGTTGAGGAGGAATTAAATTAATACTTGAAGGTGCAGGATCAAACCCAAATCCAAGCAAGCTGGAAAAGGAGCAGGCCGCACTACCCATCGCTTTTCGAACTCCTTTTGGAATTCGATTTTCAAAAGGTTGTGCACTGGTCATGTCCTGCACCGGCAGTGATAAATCTCGGGACAAGATAGGAAGCAGATCTTTAATTTTAGCACTCATCCCGCTGAGAATAATTTCTGAAATCATGTTCTCTTTGAGGTCTTGCTGACTTCCTTCGATGGATCTCTGAACTTCACGCGAGAAATCCTGCTGAGCCGCTTCCCCTTGCTCAGTCAGATGCTTGACTCCCAAACTCAAGTTTCTGCTAAAGACAAGCCGTCCATGAAAAAAGAGAAGAAATTCGGTAGTCGCCCAATCGAGATCAAGCAAAACAACGGGCTTATCATAACGATCAAGATCCTTAATTCGAAAGGCTTCAAACCACCCACACAACCCTTCTAAAGCAATGTGGATTTGATTTGGTTGAAAACCAGCCATTTCTCCCGCCCTAAAATAGGAAGTAGAAACATCCCGGTGTGAGATCGCAACAAGCACTCGAGAATATCCTGTTGGATCACTTTCCAAAATGCGAAAACCTGTGGTAATTTCTTCGCGAGAATACGGCGTTTGCTTGACTGCTTGAAGGTCCACAATATCCCTAATTTCACGCGGATCTGTTGAGGGAAGATTCAAAATACGTGATGTCAAGTTGTACGAAGGATGAAGAACCACCACAGACTCAGGTTTAAAAGCATGCGCTTTCAAAAATTCACGAATTTTGATACCGATTTCAATTTCACTCGTCCCTGAGGTTTGAGCTGAGGCAATCGCTAAGAGTCTCCGGTCACTAGACTGAACAGAGAACCCAGCGATTTTGAGCAAACCTTCGCTGATTTCCAAAACCAGGAGACGGCTTTTCTTCGAAAAATTGAATAGCCTCTGCTTAAAATCCGAAGCGGATATTCTAGGCATGCGTTTGACTGCATCCGGTGGAGGGCTCACCTTCACTTTGGCGGGTTGTTTACCAAATAAACTCAAACCATAACTCCTGCGTTTTTCGATGAAAAAAAAGGGGCTAAAAATCCCCTTCATGCCAGTATAAAACTGTGCCGTCCCGGCGAACCACACAAGTTACCCGGGTTTCCAGATTTCTTCCGTTTCTAATTAAACGGCCAATTGAATGAATTCTGAAGGTATTGGACTGAACCGTGACAATGCCGGCCGCTATGGCATTACTAATTTGTGCAAATTCCTGACTCGAAAAATTGCCCGCATTACTGAGCGCGGGAGTAATACCTTCCACAACCTGAAAAGTCTGATCATCTTCGGTCCCATCAACCCCATCGCCTCCTTTTCGATAATCAATCATCCGGCTCGCCAGATCCTGATTCAGCCCGAGCGCTTGCAAAACCACAAAAGAAGCTGTGTTAAAGTTGATTTTCCCCTTGGGAGTGTACACCGTGACATAGTCTTTCACAGATTCAAAAATTTCAGGAGTGACTCCTCGCACCATCAAAAGCTCTTCCACAGACTGCATGGGAGCATTTCGAGCCTCGTAGGGATGAGGCCCAAACTTATAAAAACTCGTTTCTGCCCCTTCTTGCATAGCCGCATCATCGGTATCTCTCCAATCAACGATCGACTCAGCAATTTTTTCAGCGGCGCCCGAATCCATTTTAGGATTCGCAGCAATCAAAAGCTGATTTAACACCTTGGTATCTGCGAAATTCAAATTAATGCGCGAGGACTCATCGCATGCACCATATCTTAATTTCTTTTTAGTTGTTGCCCCCACAAGTTTAGAATCATTATCAGAATTCTCTTTTTCTTTTAAAACACCATCCGGATCACAAACCACTGAAAAAACGCCATTGGAAAAAGAGATATCTTTAAATGCTTTTTCCTTTGAAGCCCAATTGTCATTCATGGCATCGAAGGTCAGATAGGGATCCGTTTGAAGCTCCAGAAGGACACGCTCTATTCCTGCCTTGGCCAGAAATCGGCCACTCACTTCGTCGCGAATCCATCGAGCCGCTAAAAGATCCTGAATCGCGTTACGACTAAGCGCCGTGGATAAAATCACAAGAATGATCAACATCCAAAGGACCAAAAAAAGAGCACTTCCTTTTTCTCTTCCTTGATGCTTTTTCAAATGCACTTCTTTCTTTTTCTGAGTTGAGGGAATCATAAAGAAAATCGCATTAAATGGGGACTGTAGCCGCCGCTGCCGCCGGAGTATTCGTCCCCGGAGTTGTTGTTTCTTCTGTTGTTTGTTCCGTATCTTCTATCTCTTTTTTTAGGAACTCACCCGTGGGTGTAAAAATCAACCTGTGATAAGTGCGAGCCCTCGGAGCATCATCCCCTTTCAGAAGGGGTTCCAACCCCAACTCAATATCGACCGCCATCATTCCCGAGGCGCTTTCATCCCATGCGTCATACCAGGAGTAGCCATCACC
>CAZOOM010000031.1:0-11700 GCA_964581425.1 uncultured bacterium
GATCTAGTTCAAAAACCCCAAGACTCTGAACACAGAAACGTCCGAAGCCGAATTTTTAATGGAATGAAAAATGCGTGCTGAGGCGAGCGAAAACCACACAAACCGGGGTCCATCCCTGTGGTTTGAGCGCTTTCGTAGTTCAGAGTCTTGGGCTTACTTCAATCCGCTAAATAGTTACGAATGGGAAGGCTGAACAATTAATTCGCAGCAGAAAGGGGTGCGAATTTTTGGAGAAAGGAAATAGGCTTATCCCAATATTTTTCACCGAGAACAAACGCAAGATCATTGTGCATACCGCCGGGAATTGAGAAAAAGATTTTGGGTTCAGGCGCTTTCTCAAAAAGTTTTTTGGAAAGCTCATGCGGACAAATTTCATCTGCGGTTCCATGCATGATCAAAAGCGGTGACTGAATCTTTTCAAAATAATCTTCGTTCGAAAAAGAATAGTTTTTCAGAAGAGATTTGGACATAAAAGCAGGGATCCAAGGATAATGAAGCGCCGCTAATTCTTTGAAGGATGGAAATGGCGCCTCCAAAATGAGCGCCCTTGCTTTTAAAACTCCAGCCAGGCGAACTGAGGGATAGCTTCCCAAAGATTCTCCCATGAGGATAAGTTTTGACTCTGATTCATTGGTCTCTCCAAGAATTTGAGTGATCACTTTTTGAGCGTCCATAAAAACCTGCTCATCATTGGCAATAGACCCAGAGCTTTCTCCATATCCGCGATAATCCCACAGCACCACGGAAAATCCGCGTTCGACCCAGCCCTTAATTTTGGAAAGTCGATGCGACATATTTCCTGCATTCCCATGGGAGAAGAAAAGAACGCCTTCATTTTGATCGGCAGGTAAGAACCAGGCAGTAATGTGATCCGTCTCTGAGACCGGAATTCGAAATTCTTGGAATCGGAGATTGTAATGGGAGGGAGATTCCGTGTACTTTTTTTCAGGAAAGAAGATCAGAGAACTTACCATGAGGATATCCAGAGAAAATGAATAGCGGCGGTTGCTCCCTCACCCAAATTTAAAAATAACAAGGAAACTATGATTTTGCAGGCGCAGGCTTAGGTGCCGCTGGAACATTTTCAGTTTTGGGTGGAGGCGGAGGTGACAATCGATCGGTTTTATCAAAAGCATTATTGCGAATGACTTCAGAGACACTAAAGGGAGCATGTTTACCTCGAACCACTACAGCATATTCCTTAGGGCTTTCCTTTGTAAGATCTCCAAAATCAAGAGTCACGGGTGCGGCTGCACCCTCTTTTGTGATTTCAATTGAGAATTTTGAAGGCGTTCTGACTTTTTTCAAATCTTCACTTTGGAAAAGCAAGCGACTCACATTGAAATTTTTCAGCTCATCAAGATATTGCGACAACGAATCCCAGGTTTTTGTCTTTGGACTCACTTCCCAGCGATTTTTATCTGTGGTGACCACAAGTTTTGAGATTTTTGCATTCTCAATCCCCAAAGGATTGTCTGCAAAAAATCGGCTGTCATCCGTATCCATATTCTCGTAATAGTATCCTGAGAGGAGAAAGACCACGGGTTCACTTGAAACCTGCATATAAGTCGCACCTGCGTCTTTATCTGTTTTACCCGCCTTAATTACCACGGATTTACCGTCATCCAACTTGAAAGTTAATTGCCAAGTCGATTTATCAAACTCAAAGTTGTCCCCTTTCTTAGGATCAATGACTTTTTGAGCTCGCCACGTTTTGAAGCTTGAGAAAAAGGTTTGCGCTTTATTGGCATCCAATTCAAAAGGAAGATCTGTCCGTGTATATTTCCATTCTTTTTTGGAGGGATCGCTTGCACTCGCCTGCCGGTAAATCGAAGCCCTCACATCATCTTTACCGTTCATGATATGTTTAACTTCCAATCCAGCAATTTTTTCCGTAGGAATGTCACACAACGCAGAAGATGCCCAATATTGATTGTCGATCTTTTCATCTTTGGGAGTTCCAAAAATTCCAAGCTTTCCAAAGATATCAGCAGGAGTTAGATAGATGGCATTGGATCCAGCTTTACGGATAAACGTTGTACGATTATCCGGCTTTTTAAGCCCCACCATTAAATCCAGAAGGGTTTTGGAATCACTGCCTTTAAGAGTGATGCGCACAGCCTGATCATCTTGAATTTCAAAATCCTTGAGAAGCGCCTTATCATTCGCGCGCATTTCGCCCTGGATTTTTTGGACTTCTTTCAAAAGCTCTTCAATTTTATTTTCATCGGCTCGTGCGTTTGAAAGACTCTTAAGGTTCCATTGCGTCCCCGTTTTTTTCAAATCCACAAACTCTTCTTCTTTCCCAATAGGCTTGATGATTTCAACTGAAGTCACGGATTTGGGATCCACTTTGATATCAAGAGGAACATATTCCTGAGTGGCGAGTTCTTTGGGTTTTTGCATTTGTTTGACAAACACAAGGGCAGAAAGTACCGCAAAAATCAAGATAAGTGTGATCAGCTGATTTTTTTTCATATTGATTTTGTGGATCCTATCTAGCCTACTTCAAAACCGCAGGCAGGCGGATCATTTTTCCTTAAGCAGTTGCTTCTTCGTAGGTTTTCAAATAATTCTGTTTGGACTGACGGCGCAAGATCATGCGCAGTGTCCCCAATACCGCCAAAAGAACAGGAATAAAGAAAATCACAAACACGCGCCATCCCAATTTTGCGGCCTGCGAGATGCGTCCAAGATTTCGTTCCACAGGTTGTTTGGAACGGATCGTCACAATATCATCCCCTAAACTGACCGCGTCAATCGAATTCATAAAGAATCCGAGATTGCCTCCGCCACGGATCAAATTCTTTTGAAATAACGTGCTCGCTCCAATTAATACCAACTTGCCAGGAGCGGGCTTGATAGGAGTTGGTTTCTCCGGCTCCACATTCTTAGGCGTTGTTTCGGGAGGTGCTGGCTGATTGGGATCCTGAGGTTTCTTTTCTTCAGGTTTAGGCCAGGCAGGCACAGGTTGATCTTTGTAAGCATCTGCGAATTGTCCTGAGACCATCACGGCCAAGGGGAATGGCCCGTTGCGGCTTTCGGGTTGCCGCATTAATTCAGAAGGACCAATTTGACCTTCACGAAAAGGAACCGTCCATGAAGCCGTGGAGGATTGCAGCAAGTTTTCAACTTTTAAATTTTGAGATTTGATTTTTTCATTATTGAGCTTAAGCGCAGTTCCCCACAAATAAAAGATAGAGGAAAGCCGGGACGTAATGGACATTCCTGGATTCATCCCGCTTGCAGGCACAAGCACTTGGATTGGAACCTTCACGGGGATGGTCATTTCAAACGGACCCATCATTGCAGCACCGCTCAACTGGATGACATCTTGCTGCTCATCCACAAGAATTTGTTCATCGACTTCAAGTCCCCAAGACTGTAAAAGTGAATTGATCTCTGGTTTTTTAGGACGAGGAGAAATCGAAAGATCGCCATTTCGCGGTTGATAATCATACTCATAATTTTGTACGGAAATAAAAACATCGCCGCCGCTGGCTAAAAACCGGTTGATCTCGTACCTCTGGCGATCATTCAACTCTGTAGGTTCTACCACCACAAGCGTGGTCGCATCCGCAGGGATAGGTTCTTTTTCATCTAACTTAATGCGCGAAACCTCATAACCTTCATATTTGAGCGCCATGGGAAGGACTTCGTAATTATCCTCGCGATACGCTTCAGGAAGCTCTCCGCCCATCTGCGCCAAAAGGGCTTTAAGCTGTGGATCTGTTTTCTTTTCATTGTAAGGAGCCACCATGGCAATCTTCAGAGTTTTATCAAGCGTCATGCGGTAAATTTTAGAAACAAGCGTATATTCGAGTTGATTCACCGTATCAGGAATTACACGAGGAACAATCTCTTCGGGCTTCTCTTTAAAACCAATGCTGATGGCAGAGTAAATCAGTTTAACCGCAACTTCATCGGAGTCGATCGCTCGCACCTGGAAAGGATTAATTCCTTTTTGTTGAAGCTGCTTTTCGAGAGACTCTGCCTCACCTTCTTTTTTCTGAGATTGAGCAGTTACGTTGGAAGCATCCATGTGAAAAATTTTGTAGGAGAGCTTGCCGCCCGAAGCCACGCGAATTTCATCAAGTTTACCCACCACATCCTGTTCCAAGCTTTTATATTCGGTTGGCATTTTGTCCGCTGAAGAAACATAGAACTTCACCGAGACTGGGGCATCAAGCGCTTTTAGGATTTTTTTCGATGCTGGAGAAATGGTGTAGATTTTCCCATCGGTTAAATCGAAGCGTCCCACAGAAAGCCCTGAACAGAGCCAATTGGCCATGAGAAAAATTCCAACGGAAAACAGAGTCGCGGTCACAAAAATCTTTTTCGCTCCAGGTTTCATCCTTCCATCAAACCAAAATCCGTTTAACACCAAAAAGACACTGGTTCCGATCAGGAAGTAAAGCACATCACTATTATCGATAACGCCTTTACCAAACGTCGTGTAGTGGCCAGCAGTACCAATAAACCGAGCCAGGAAACTGCCAAGCCCAGGGATCCATCCGTCAATGGAGGCTGACAAGAAATCAGTGCCGGTCAGATAAAGGCCAAAGCAAGTAATCATGGAAAGAATAAAAGCCACAATCTGATCACGGCAAAGACCGGAAATAAAAATCCCAAGCGCCAAGAAAAACCCACCCATCAGCGCAGCTCCGACATAACCGCTGACGATGATTCCCATATCCGGTTTTCCAATGACTTTAAGCATCAATGGAATCGAAAAAGTGCTGACAAGTGCAGCGAGATAAAAAATAAACCCTGCCAGAAATTTCCCTACCACAAGTGTGCGCGTTGATGCTGGAAACGTAAGTAAAAGCTCGAGCGTATTTCCGCGTTTTTCTTCGGCCCAAAGTCGCATGGTCACGGCTGGGAGAAATACACAAAGTACAAAAGGAAGCGTTGCAAAAAAAGGACGCATGTCGGCTTTGTTATAGAGAAAGAATTGCGTCATGAACAGTCCGCCGTTCAAAAGCACGAACACGATGATGAAGATATAAGCAATCGCGGCATTAAAATAGGCAGCTAATTCGCGCTGAAAAATCGTCAGAAAATTTGTAGCTTTCATAGAGTTTTAATCAAGACTCGAGGCTTATTCGCCTTTTTTCCGTTTCTTTTTGGTTAAAAGTGCGATAAAAATCTTTTCTAAATTCAGAGCGCCGGTGGCTTCGCCAGAAGCGCGGACTTGTTCCTCAAGTTCTTTTTGAGTACCTTGAGAAACAATTTTTCCTTCATTGATAATCACAATGCGATTTGCTACTGCTTCTACTTCCTGCAAAATGTGAGTAGAAAAAATAATGGTTTTTTCCTTAGCAAGTTCGCGAATCAAATCGCGAATGCCCATCACTTGAAGTGGATCCAAGCCAGAAGTCGGTTCGTCTAAAATCAAAACTTTCGGATCATGAAGCAGCGCTTGTGCTAATCCCACACGCTGGCGGTATCCTTTGGAAAGCTCATTGATCGTGTGCTTCCAAACCGGTCCAAGATTGCAGGCTTCTTTCACCCATTTCAATCGATGTTCCAGATTATTAGAGCGCAGCGCACGAGCCGAGCCCACAAAACGCAAGTATTCATCCACTTGCATGTCTGGATAGAGCGGCGCAGTTTCTGGAAGATAACCAATGTGATTGCGGACTTCGATAGGATTTTCAAGCGCATCAATATTATTGATTTTCACCGTGCCTGAAGACGGGTAAAGATAGGTCGTGATGATGCGCATGGCTGTGGTTTTGCCCGCGCCGTTAGGACCTAGGAGACCAACGATTTCTTTTTCGCTGGCCTTGAAAGAAACATTATCAAGCGCCTTGAAACTTCCGTAGCGCATTACAAGAGATTGAACATCAATCATGATTCTTAAATCATTCTTTCTGAGTTCAGAGGGAGAATCAGAAACTTAATCCGCCCAATTCAAAATTCAATCTACTGCAACTGATGATTCTTAATTATTCCGTCGACCAAAAAGTCGCAAAAGAAACAAAAACATATTAATGAAATCCAGATACAAAGCAAGGGCTCCGAGAATAGCGACTTGTGAAGTGCCCATGCCTGCCTGGTGAATGCGTTTTAGTTTCTGCGTATCGTAAGCTGTCAGACCAATAAAAATCGCAAGCCCGACATAGGAAATAATGTAATCCAGAGCCGGAGACCGCAAAAAGGCATTCACAACCGATGCAATAATCACCCCGATCAATCCCATGAGAAAAAAACCGCCCATGGAAGACATATCCGATTTTGTGGCCCAGCCAAACATGCTGACAGCGGCAAAGGTCCCTGCTGTCATAAAAAACACAAGGGCAATGGAAGCTCCTGTGTAATAAAGAAAAGCAAACGAAAGGTTCAAACCATTCAAAAAGGAATAGACCAGAAAAGCAACCGTTGCGGTTTGGGCAGAAATTTTAGCGATTGAAGCAGAAAGCCACCACACAAGGCCGACTTCCATAAAGAACAGAATATAAATACCGCCATGCATGAGAGCTTTTATAAGCCCTGCATTTCCTGCAGTCCAGAAAGCTGAAACCCCGGTCACAATAAGACCGATGGCCATCCAGGAGTAAACACGTTGAATAAAAGCGCTGACCGTAGAACTTGCAGGCAATCCAAATGGTTGATCATTTTGCATCATAAGAACCTCTCTTTCACTGCAAAGGTGCAGTGATTCATGATTGTATCACTCTTCAACAGAAATTCCACTCCGGCTGAAAACCTCACTGAGAATGACACAACACGAAATATTTATCGACGCTCTAAAATCAAAACTTAATACATTATTGAAGGTTTTTTTTGAGGTTATCGCGAGAGCCTTACTATAATATAGGCCCATTTATGAGAGCTTTCCGCCAGTCGATTGAATGGGCTTAGGGGCATTCGGCCTGGAAACCCAAAAGACCACCGCTTTTTGAAGGTTTTGGATCTTCTCCTTCTCTGGCGGAAAGAGAATGGAAGTTGAGCAGTTGTTCACAGAGCAGGCAATTTTTTTGGATCGCAACACCAAAACTACAAAATTTCGATTGAGAACTTTCCCCGTATTGTCCCCCATCAACACCTTGGAAGTAATACCGAATCCTAATTTAACTCCTGTAAAAATATAGAATTCTGTTTCAGGTTTGATGGGATCAAATCGAAGAAGATATTCCTGTTGATCTAGCGATTTAGCTGAAAGAACACCTGCTGCTTCATTTGATATTTTTTCAGGATGAAAATCTCCACCGCTTAAAATAGGCTCACCATTCAACAAAACCGTAGGCGTCATGATCGCCGTGCTTTGCCATAACTGACGATAGGTCTCAAGTCTTTGATTGGCTTCCGATAAACCAAAAGGATCTGTCCATCCTAATCGATCCCAGAGTGTTACTGAAAAAATGATAGGGATAAATCCTTTCCACAAACCAGGATGATTTTGAAATTGAGAAACCCAGGCCTCGGTTTCAATGCAGTCTTTACAGCCCTCCGCTGAATAAACTTCCAGCAGTTGAGTTGGCGCTTTTTTGCTTTGAAAGGTTTGTGCGAATCCAGAAATGGAATATCCAAGAATGAAAACCAGCGCAAACAAAATACTTTTAAAGTTCGTCATGAACTTATCATAAAATAGCTTCATTAACTAAGCAACCGGTGTCCTGTGATTTCTTCTGAATTCAATTACGAAGTTTTTTCGAGCGGCGGCGCTCCTATTAAAGCCTGGATCAAAAAAGTTCCGCTCGACGAAAAAGCAAAACTTCAGCTCTACCAAACTTCAAGGTTGCCGTTCATTCATTCTCATATCGCCGTGATGCCTGATGTTCATTGGGGAATAGGTGCTACCGTAGGAAGCGTCATTCCAACCCTCGGTGCCGTGATTCCTGCAGCAGTGGGCGTAGATATTGGATGCGGAATGGTGGCGGTTCAAATCAACCTTTCGGCCTCATCTCTTCCTGATCATCTGGCCCCAATTCGTGAGGCGATTGAACGCGCTGTACCTCACGGAAGAACTCATCACGGCGGGAAAGGAGATAAGGGCGCTTGGGGAAATCCTCCCTGTCATCATCAAGAAATTTGGAAGGAAGAACTCGAAGCACGCCTCAAGAGCATCATTCAAAAACATCCGCGTGCTTATTCCGACAATCACTTCAATCATCTTGGAACTTTGGGAACCGGAAACCATTTCATTGAAGTTTGTTTGGATGAATCACAAAAAGTTTGGCTCATGCTGCATTCAGGGTCCCGAGGCATCGGAAATCGATTTGGAAATTATTTTATTGAACTTGCCAAAAAAGACATGCGTGAACATTTAAAAAATCTCCCGGATCAGGATCTCGCCTATTTTAAAGAAGGCTCCCGTCACTTCGAGGATTACGTCGAAGCCGTTCACTGGGCTCAAGACTTTGCTCGCATAAATCGCCAATTGATGCTGGCCAATATTCTTGAGGCTCTTTCAAAAATCCTGCCGCCTTTTAAAACAACTCAAGAGGCCGTGAATTGTCATCACAATTATTTAGCAAGAGAACATCATTTTGGAAAAGAAGTGATTATCACGCGAAAAGGAGCGGTGCGGGCCCGCCAGGGCGATTTTGGAATTATTCCCGGAAGCATGGGAACACGATCCTACATTGTTCGCGGGTTGGGAAATCCGCAAAGTTTTGAGAGTTGTTCGCACGGCGCAGGACGCATCATGAGTCGTAATGAAGCGCGAAAAAAGATTTCACTGCAAGATCATCTGGAAGCAACACGCGGTGTGGAGTGTCGAAAAGACTCAGACGTGATTGATGAATCGCCTGCGGCGTATAAATCCATTGATGCGGTCATGGAATCCCAAAAAGATTTAGTCGAAATCGTCCACACGCTGAAGCAGATTATTTGTGTGAAAGGATAAATCAATCGTTAGGGTTTAAGCACGAGCGAACCCTTATCAACATCGATTTCAATGGAGCGCTCAAGTCCGTTGAGTGTGTGAAAGAGGACGATTACTAATTTACCTTCCGGTGAAAAATAAATGTTCCGATAGGACAAATCTTTAAATCGTTCCGTAGGAATTTGAAACATTTTTGCAATGACATCTGATTTTCCCACCATCAGTTTAAAAGCCTCATAGATCTTTCTTTGCGCTTCAATCCCTTCTGGCGGATCGCGCAAGATCTGAGAGACTCGGTAGGTGACGAAATAAGCATTTCTCTCTGTTTCAAGCCAAGCGATTTGCGGGTTTTCTTTTAAATCCAACAGATGCCTGATCTCATGAGCTCCCTTCATCATGAGCCATTCGGGGGTTGCTGTGAAATACTCGTAGCTTGAAACCACCACATTCGAAGCCTGTAATGCAATTCCAACATCGTAGCGCAGCCCTTTTAAGATTAATTGAGGGATGTACTCGGGATTATCGATTGATAAGTCTCCGCTTTTAAACGGCGGAAGAACTTTTTCTGTAACCAGTTTTTGAAACGCTTGCAACGCAAGTTGTTGTTGAGAGCGGGAAAAGTCGACCGAAGATCTTAATTGACTGGCAGTGGTCTCCACAGCAGTAGATTTGTTGACGTCTTCCAGCAGCGCCCCTATGGTTAATTGTTTGGTCGTTCCCCCAAAATTGACAGGCGCAAGCGAGTCGACATGATTCACGGCTGCACTAATGACAGCGGTCATGGGAGCAGGAGCTCGCAAAGCATTTTTAAAATTTGCTGAAACATTGATCCATGAAGTATTAACGGCTCGATTTGAAAAAATACCGGGCTTGTCCGAAGTATTCACATCGAGTCCTGCAGCCGGCCGAATCACGATGGTGTTAATAGTGCCCTGAGCCACTGCCGGAAGCGGAATAAACACTTCTGTCTCAGAAGCGAGGTTAAATGTGTAAGTTGATTTTGATAACGGTGGTAGCAAAAGATTTGAAGGCATTCCATAAAACTCAAACGTGTAGGTCCCCTGCCCTTTGAGTTTGAGACGTATAAACTGATCATTCACACCGCCTAAAAGGATCACCGTCGCTGTGGTATTTTTCCAAAGCTGCTGAGCAGATAAAGTAAATTTGAAGAATGAATTAAAATACCGAGTGGCTGTTTCCGCGGGATCTTGAATCACTCCATTAACGAGAAGTCTTTGTCCCGGAGCAAGTCCCGCAATCACTCGATTGGAAAAATTGGGCGAGGTTAACAGTGCATTTTGGATTTTTCCGCTGGCGTCGAGTGTAATTTCGGTTGCAACGAGTCCATCAGGCCGAGTCAGCTTGGTTAATTTTCCTGCAAAATCATAAAAAAGAGTGGTGCCATCTTTCATGACTACTTTTGACAAATGCCCTGATTCATCATAATCAAGAGTGTTTTCAATTTCATCTGGACGCGAAGGATCCGCTGTCATCACGCGAACAACCTTCCCTTTATTCAGAACAACTCGGGAGCCATCTTGCTGATGATAAATGGCAGCCTCCACGCCGCCATCCGCGTCTAAACGAATGTCGGTCACGTACTCTCCTCCGGAATTCGGAAGATTGATCCTGATTAAGGCTCCTTGATCATTGTAAAAAAACTCTTCGCCACCCGTCGTCTTTAGATACGAAAGTTGCTGATCTCCATTAAATCGAAGTAGATTTCCTTGGGTATCCCGTTTTTCATAACTATCAACTTTTGCCTGATAAAACCTCATCGCGGTTGATTGAGGAGGAAGCCCCGTGAAAGATCCATCGTCTTTCCAAGTCGCCTTGCCCGTGCTATCAGTCACTGAAACTTTGGTAGCAAGTTTCCAAGAATCTGCAAGGCTGTCTTTGTAATAAATTTGATATGAGGTTATTTCCTGCGCTCCATCAATTTTGATTTCAAATTTGTTTACGGGCGAAGGAAGCTGTGCGATTTTAAAATTAGGAATGCTGTTGAAATCTTTCCAGGCCTTCGAAGCTGCAGCCAACGAACTCGGTGAAATTGATGCTAAGTTGACTGATGACTGCCCGCCCATCTGCACATTTGCTGAGGATGTAGGCGGCTGTAGCACGGCTGTTTCCAGAGGGTTTTCTGCTACACGCTGGGGTGGTTTATCCGTGGCTTTGACAGGCTGAGCTGTTGAAATGACGGGCCTTGAGTCCGCAATGCGATCCTCTTTCGTGCGGTTAATAGGGAAATCGGCAAAAATAGCTGCCTGAAAGATCATTGTAAGGGTAAGAAAACCGGCAAGAAAACTCATCGATTTTGACATCAAATATTTCGAATACATGTTCGCACCTTTTGATCTTGACATAAAAATTGCAAATTTTTTCTACTACTTAAAGATGCATGATGCTGTTCCTGAAAGCAAATTAGGTGATCAATAAAATTATAAATTGATCTATGCTGATAGCTTTTTATGCGAGGAAAAGGCTAAAATCCAGCAGCTTGGCCTTCGCCGCGCGGGTCGCTCTCACCGAGGATGACATGACGGTCTTCATCAAAAGCAATGGTTTGAGCATTGCCGTAGGTTTCTTTAAGAAGCACATCATGTCCGAGCTTGCGGAGTTTGGTGGTTAGTTTCCGATCCTGAAACAGTTCTTTTTCTAATTCAATACTTTCTCCCCGATGCATCAGCTTGGGAGCCCGGAGCGCTGCTTCAAGAGGCATTTCATCATCAAGAAAATTGACAATAATATTCAATACCGTGGAAATAATGGTTGAGCCTCCCGGAGATCCAACAATCATTACGGGTTTTCCTTTTTTGAAAACCAGGGTCGGAGTCATACTGCTGCGCGGACGTTTGTCACCCTCAGGA
>CAZOOM010000031.1:11800-25163 GCA_964581425.1 uncultured bacterium
AATGTCGAAGTCGGTGAGCTCATTATTCAAAAGAAAACCACGTCCGGGAACGACCATGGCTGATCCAAAAACACTTTCAATCGTAGTTGTCATGGAAACTAAATTTCCGTGTTCATCGACAATGGAAATGTGCGTGGTATGAGTGCCTTCTAAGATCGGATTCCGAGCCTTGGCCTTGGGACTTAAACGCGAGAAATCAAAACGGATTTCCTGAGCCCTCTCCCTGGCGTATTTTTTAGAAGTGAGTTTTTCTACAGGAATGTTGGAATAAGCAGGATCCCCTAAATACTCTGCACGATCTTCAAAAGCCATGGCCTGAACCTCGGCAAGAAGATGATAAAATCTCCAGCCGCGATTAAGTTCCCTGACATTCCAATTTTCCAGAAGGTTGAGAGATTCTAAAAGAGCAACTCCGCCCGAAGAGGGCGGCGCCATGCTGTAAATCGTGTACCCGCGGTACCAACCTTTCAAAGGCTGACGTTCGTAGATCCGGTACTGAGCAAGATCCTCAAGCGACATAAGTCCAGGATGATACGGCGCTTGTCGCACCGCTTTAACAATATCACGCGCAATTTCACCTTGATAAAAAATTCCGATTCCTTCTTTTTGAATTTTTCGAAATGTTTGCGCCAAATCTTTGACCACTAAAACATCCCCGGCTTGAAGCGGTGCTTTTTTAGCATTCAGAAAAATTTTTGAGGAAGCATCAAAACGAAGAAGCCTGTCCTTTTCTTGGGTAATGTGTTTTTCAAGCCGCGGCGTCACTGAGAACCCGCGTTCTGCGATCTGAATGGCAGGAGTAAAAAGATCTGAAAATGAATACTTTTTGGAACCAAATCTTCGGTGCACAGATTCGAGAAGTTTGAGAGCGCCAGGAACGCCGACCGGTAATCCCCCGGTAATTCTTTCGGGATAATAAGGATAGGGTCTGCCAGCCGCATCAAGAAACATCTCCGGATGCGCGTCCCCAGGAGCTGACTCTCGGCCGTCAAACGTTGAAACGCGTCTTGAGGCAGCATCGTAATAAACGATAAAAGCGCCACCGCCAATTCCGGAACTCTGAGGCTCAACCACATTGAGAACCCACTGAGCTGCGATTGCAGCATCAATGGCATTGCCTCCTCGTTCAAGAATTTCAAGAGCGGCTTGAGTCGCGTGAGGATCTGCCGTTACTACCATGGCATGTCTGGATTCAGCCGCAAAAAGAGAGTGGAAAGTGAAGAGTGACGAGTGGAGAGTGAAAAGAAAGAAAAAATTCCAAATTCGAAATCCCAAATTCCAAGCAATTTCTAATTTCCAATTTCCAAGTACTAAACGGTTTGGAACTTGGAATTTAAGATTTGTTTGGTCCTTGGGATTTGGATTTTGGGATTTATCCATCAACGTTATGATGAAGGATTCGAGATATTTATGCGAGAATTTTTTTCGCAGATTGAACAATATTGTCTGCAGTCATGCCGTATTTTGTCAGAAGCTCATCCGGTTTTCCGGATTCGGCAAAGGTGTCTTGAATAGCAACAAACCCCATTTTACTCGGCGCTTTCTCACTCAGAACCCTGGCCACAACACTGCCGAGGCCGCCCCAAATTTGATGTTCTTCAGCCACAATCACACGTTTCGTTTTCTTGGCTTCTGCCACCAGAAGCTCTTCATCAATGGGTTTGATGGTGTGAATGTCAATGACCGAGGCTTCCACTCCTGACGCTTTCAAAATTTCAGCTGCCTGAAGGGTTTCAAAAACTAAAAGTCCACAGGCCACAATCGTAAGATCTTTCCCCTCACGAAGCTTGACGCCTTTTCCGATCTTAAATTCTGATTTTTCATGGTACACAATCGGCGCCTTGGGTCTTCCAGTTCGGATGTAAACTGGAGCGGGGTAATGAGCAGCCTGAATCACAAGAGCACGCGCAGCAAATTCATCCGCAGGAGAAATGACGGTAAATCCCGGAATGCTGGCCACAAGCGCATAATCTTCAATCGACATTTGCGAAGCGCCGTCTTCACCCAACGAAATTCCGCCATGAGATCCGACGAGTTTTACATTAAGCCCCGAAGCTGAAACCGCCATACGCATCTGATCAAAACTTTTGCAAATCAGGAAAGAGGCAAAACTGGAGACAAAAGGAATTTTCCCGGATCCTGCAAGACCCGCCGCAACACCCACCAGATTCGCTTCCATAATGCCAACATTAATGAAGCGCTCAGGAAAGGCATCCGCAAACGTGACGGATTTAGTGGATTTGGAAAGATCGGCATCAAGAACAATCACTCGCGGTTCTTTTTTCCCAAGCTCAACCAGTGCTTCTCCGTAAGCATCCCGCGTTGCTTTCCCTAATTTCTTTTCCAACATAAAACACCATGACGTGAAGAGTCGTTAGTGAAGCGTGAAGCGAATTTGAATCGCACTTCACTTTTCACACTTAACTCTTCACTTTATTTCAGTTCATTCATTGCTCGGTCACGCTCGTCTTTGGTCGGAGCCACACCGTGATAATGATTGTTGTTTTCCATGAAAGAAATGCCTTTGCCCTTAATTGTGTTTGCAAGAATCAGGCAAGGTTGATCTTTCACTTGTTGTGCTTTTTGAATCGCAGGAATAATTTCATCAAAATTGTGCCCGTCGATTTCTTGAACATGCCAGCGGAAAGACCGCCATTTGTCCGGAATCGGTTTCATATCACAAATATTTTCCGTGGAATTATCGAGCTGAAATTTATTAGCATCTAAAAGCACGATCAAATGATCCACCTTGTGATGAGCAGCCATAGCCGCAGCCTCCCAAGTCTGGCCTTCATCAAGTTCGCCGTCACTCATCAAGACATAAGTGAAATAGTTTTTCTTATCGAGTTTGCGGGCTAAAGCATGTCCGATGGCAATCGAAAGTCCCTGACCCAAAGATCCTGTAGAGGCCTCAATCCCGGGAAGCGTTCCGCGAATAGGATGCCCTTGAAGGGGACTGCCAAGCTGACGAAAAGTTGTCAGAAGTTTAGGATCAAAAAAGCCCGTTTGAGCCATCAAAGAATAAAGAAGAGGTGAGGCATGCCCTTTACTGACAATAATCCGGTCTCGGTCCGGAGAGTTTGGATTTTTAGGATCCAATTTCATAAACTGAAAAAATAAAGCGGTCAAAAGTTCCACCGCAGAAAGGGATCCTCCCGGATGGCCGGAGGCTGCGAGATAAGTCATCTCGATAATATCGCGGCGAACTTGTTTCGCACGAGCAAGAAGATTTTCTTTAATTTTTGAGTCCATCACAGGTGAGGCCGTCATACGTGTTCCTATAATAAGTCCTTCCCGAAAAAGGTTTTCGCGAAGAGGTGAGAAGTTTAGCTTCTTTCGATGGGATCGTCAATCTTTTCAACACAGGACCGTGAAGAGTGAAAAATTTTCAAGATCGCTTCACTCTTAACGCTTCACTTTTCACGTATTTATTTAAACTTCTACCCAAATCTCGCCGTTTTCTTCCTTGGTTTTAAAAGTCTCTCCCTTGATTCTGGGATTGGAAGCAAAACACCCGGTTTTGATATTAAAAATCCAACCGTGCCACGGACAAGTAACTTCTTCTCCATTCACGCCCCCTTCTGCTAAAGGTCCGCCGCGATGAGGACAATGATTCTGGATCGCATAAACTTGTCCCTCCAATTGAAAAAGGGCAATTTCTTTTCCGCTGGCTTGAACCACTTTCCCTGTATCCGTTGGGATTTCAGATTTAAGCGCTACCTTGGTCCACTCTGACATCAAAACCTCCTGAAGAAAATACCAAATATGTTTGGTATTTGGTGCTTCGGATTTATCCATTTCTTAGTTAGAATGTCGCCATTATATCGGAGGCATCAAAACTGACAATGCACAAAGATGAGCATTTACTTCTAATTGCGTCGAGTGAAACTGACGCCAATCTTTATTACGCCACACGGTTTATTGCACCTGACTCATTTTGTTTTTTCCAAATCCGCAGCAAGAAACATCTTTTGATGAGCGACCTTGAAGTGGATCGTGCACGCCAAACTGCAAAAGTAGATCATGTCCATTCCCTTTCGCGACTGGCAAAAGAATATTTTGACCGCCACGGCGAAAAAGGCAGATATCTTGACCTCATCGTGGAATTTGCAAAAAGAGAGCACGCTAAGAATTTTATAGTCCCTTCTAATTTCCCGCTGGAAATGGCTGACAAACTGCGGGAAAAAGGCCTGGTCTTGACCGCAAAATCAGATCCTTTTTTCCCGGAACGGATGACGAAGTCAAAAGAAGAAATTGCTGCGATTCAAAAAGCCATCCGCCACACCGAGGCCGCAGTTTCAATGGCGATTGCTGCGATTCGAAAATCCTCAATCAAAAAAGGCAAACTCTGGCTTAGCGGAGAAGTACTGACCAGTGAACGCATCAAACAAATCATTAATGTAGAGCTCATGAAACGCGGTTGCATTGCTGCTCACTCGATTGTGGCCTGCGGGATTCAAGGCGTGGATCCGCACAACGAAGGTTCCGGCCCACTTTATGCTCATCAGTCCATTATTATGGATATTTTCCCCAGAGATTCTGAGAGCCGTTACTTTGCAGATATGACACGCACCGTGGTCAAGGGTAAGGCCTCGCCTAAACTTAAGAAAATGTTTCAGGCCGTGCTGGACGCTCAAAATTACGCCTTCAAAAATCTGCACCACGGCGTAGACTCGAGCAAAATCCATGAAGGCATTCAAAAAAAGTTTGAGGCACTCGGGTTTAAAACAGGTCTTCTCAATGGAAGAATGCAGGGATACTTTCATTCCACCGGTCACGGACTTGGTCTTGATATTCACGAAGACCCGCGTATCAGTCTTGGAAAATGCATTTTAAAAACGAATCAAATTGTGACGGTGGAACCTGGGCTTTATTACGCGGATGCGGGCGGGGTGCGTTTAGAGGATGTGGTCGTCATCACTCCCACGGGATGCAAAAACTTGATGCGCCTTCCAAAGATTCTAGAGCTCTGATAAAAAGGAGAAAATCATGAAGATAAAATGCTTGTATGCTTTGGGGCTCGGCTTGTTGCTATGGATTTCCTTCCCTTTGATTTCCCGAGCAGAGTCCACTTCCATTGATCTTCCTTCGGATACGGTTTACAACATCCAATACAAAATCAACGATCAAGCCTGGGCCACGCTTTCTTCTGCAAAAATTATCCGCACCGTGGAATACAATGGCAAAGTTTTCCTGGAATTAAAAAAACCCTACTCAAGCTCAAACGATCTTTCGTATATCTTGCTTGATTCTGTGGTTTCTCTCATCCCCACCGCTGCCTCAGATTCTCATCCACGCGGATAAAATGATAATATCCGGGCAAAAGGTACCAGGTCAGTTATCTGACCTGGTACCTTTTGCTTCGACAAATTCGGGAGTGATGAGTTTTGGTAGGATGCCCTTTTGGTGCCCCACTTCTAAAAGTTTTCGAAGGCCTTTTTCGCCCTTATCCCCAAGTTCCACGGTATAGTGATTAACGTACATTCCCACAAACCGGTCCCCGAGATTTTCGGAAATTCCGCGGCCAAATTCAAGCGCGTATTCCAAGGCCTCTTTGCGATGAGCCAGCGCGTACTCAATGCTTTCCTTGAACAGCTGCGTGAAAGATCGAATGGTTTCAGCCCCAAGATCTCGGCGGATCACATCGAGTCCGAGCGGAAGCGGAAGTTTGTATTCTTCATCCCACCAAACGCCAAGATCCAAAACCTTCTCAAAACCTTTTTCCTTGTGCGTGATCTGTCCTTCGTGAATCACAAGGCCCAGATCGACTTCGCCTTTTTCAACCGCATCAAAAATTTGATCAAAGGGAATAAAAACAGGTGTGAAATTTTTTTCGTAAATTTGAAGCGCTAGATAAGCCGTGGTTAATTTCCCAGGAATTGCGATTTTCTTTCCCCACAGATCTTTGCGAGCCGCGGGGACTGAAGAAACGAGCTGCTTGGCACGGTCTTTTCTTGCAACAAGAATCGGTCCGTACTGATCTCCAACGCTGGCGCCGCAGCGCTTCACCAGATATTTGTCGGCAAGATAAGCGTAAGCGTGACACGAAACCGCGGTCACTTCCAATTCACTTTTCATGGCACGCTGATTCAAGCTCTCAATATCTTCGATCAAATGCTCGACCGCAAATCCGCGCATGGGGATCTTTTCGTGCGCCAGGGCATAAAACATGAAGGCATCATCCGGATCCGGACTGTGACCCACACGAATCAATCGAGTTTTAGAAGCAGCAGCTTGTGACATCTTGGTTTTTCCTTATTTGGGAAGGCTCATTCTAGACGGGGATTCTATTCTGTCAAACGGATTTATTAGAGCTCTCGTCAAGGGCGGGAAGCGCATACTTAGGATCAATCCTAGCTAAAAAATGAAGCTCTAGATGATTTAAAAAAACAGCTCCGGGCAAACGCACAGCCATAAGCACTATGATCCAAAGAATAACTTCAATGATAAAAAGCGCTCCGCCGAGAATTTTAAAAATTGCCCACGGACTGTGAGACAACGCTGATAAGGGAAACAAAAAAATGAAAAAGCCAACCCCTGTTACGATGAGCGCCACAATGGACACAATCACCATGGTCAAGATGGAAATTCCAAGATTAACCCAAAAGAATTTCCAATAAAGACCTTTGTTCGCTTTCCACCACTGCCACAAAGACTTCATGGTTGGCGAAAAAAGCTCACGGTCAAAATACATTTTTGGAATTCCAAGATCAAAAAATAAAACACTGAAAAAAATGAGAGCGACGATTTCTAGGATGAAGAGCACAAGCAAAAAGAAACTGGCTAAGATTCTAAGTAAAACCATTCCCGCCATTTTAGACAACCAATGAACTACAGCTGTGCCTCCGGCAAAACTCACCCCTAAAATCGCGAGCGCGTAAGCTCCCAGCACAAGGCTTCCTAAAAAATAAGATTGGGCAAGCGCTGCATTTTCTTTCCACGGCTGTTTGATTTGAGTTTGATTGTGCACAAGGTCATGAATCCAAATCAAGCGAAACCGAGCACCGAGCCAACAGAAAAATAATAAAAACGGAGCCGCAATAAGCATGATCGTCATCACATGGATCCACGAAACTGGCTTCTTTTGAAATCGGAGCTTAGCATCTTGAACCTGCAAATCTTTCTCGCCTTCTGAGACTTGCGGCTGAATACTGGGGGGCGCAGAGGAAGACCCGGGAGCAGGCATTGCATTTGAGAAAGATGCTTTTTCCTGAGACGATAACGCATTCGGATTTCGCTTTTGGAGGGATTTTCGTATACCAGAACCTAAACTTAGCTGGCCTGCTAAAAATCCAATGAGAATAAGGCTCAGCCATTTCTTCCAGGAGAAATCCCAGAACAGAATCGCCATCATTCTGTCCCAGCTTTTTTCCAGGATCCATGAATAAGAAATTTTTGAATCTGTCATTTTAATTTATCCGTTACTCTTTTTCTTCCCCTTCATCCTTAATTTTTTTATCACGCGGACGGAAATAAATTTTATCGTTCGGCTTTACCTGGGTTTTCGGATTTCGAATCCAGCTTTTACGGATTTTGGGGATCGCTTTTTGAAATCGTTCTCGAGTCATGTTGCCCCTGTTCTCCTCAAGGGACAGGCAGTTAGTACATAACTGTCCCCTGAGGAATCCCATTTACTCCAAGGTATATAAGATCGTCTGCCCTTCTCCCGTATCTTGAAAGGGAAGATTTAATCCCTCAGTCCAACTTTTTGTTTTTGTGATTTGTGCCGCAAGTTTTTTTCGCGCCAGATCAAGATAGGCCGTGTTTTCAATCTCGCTCCGGATATTGACATCGACCTCTTTCCATAACACCTTGAAATGCTGACGCTGAATTTGCTTCGACCGGGTGACAATCACTGCACATCGACGCGATCCCACTTGCGCAAAACCCGTAAGTTCACTCGCAGACTCGACCTGATAAGGTTCAGGATGAATTTGTTTGATCCACTTGGATTTCATCCGCACGTCCATGGTTTCCTGATATTTCCAAGTCTCGCCGATTTTTATCTTACCTTCAGGATAAACCGGTTCTCGCTTCCAAGACGAAATGGTAAAAGTGCCCAAGCGCGATTGGTGCTCGCCTTGAATGAGCTTGGTAATTTCTCCACGGTCTGTAAGTTCTTTATCTTCAAAGAGTTTTCCGCCTTCACCCTCAAAAATAGTTTCTGAAATTAAACGATAGGTATTCGGCCTGGATCCGATTTGAGCGTGATTGGTTTGGTGCATGGAAAACTTCATTCGCTTTCCAGATTGGTTCTTAATTTGAGCAAACAAAGTATTTTCAATTTGATAATGAAAGGGCTGATTCATTTCCGGGCGCTCACGCAAAAGCACGCCTGCTAATTCATCCGATGTGGGTTCCGCTGCATGAATGCCGAGTTTTTGAACAGGATCATCAAACTCCAGAGCAGCGGTTTGCAGTTGAAATCCAGCGCAGCCAAAGCTAAAAACAGAAAGAATGAAAAGAAATAGAAGGGTAACTTTAGCAGGGCCCGATGCTTTGAAGCCGGGCACGCTCACCACCAGACGCGGGAGCGAAGAGAAACGATTTCCTTTTCCAACTCCGTTTGCACCTCATGAAGACGACGCAAAAGATCCTCAAGATTAGCGGTTTCCGGAAACACTTGTTTCAGCCATTCCAATTTTTTTCCGCATTCGCGCGCATGACCCAGCGCCCAGCGGTGTTTAACAATGTTTCCGCAGAGTCCGTCTTCATCAATACCAATACCCATGCCGCCAGCAATGTCAGCAGCGATTTTAAGACCGTGAAAACAAATCTCCTTGATCCTAACATCTTCCGTATTTTGATTGGCAATTTCTGAATGTTTGACCCAGTCCATAACCTTCATGCCGAAGTCAAAAGCCAGCTGATAAAGCGGATGATCTTCAAAAGATATTTTGGCAATATCCTCATTGTCTTCGTCCGGATCACCCCCGCAAAGACGCTGGGATTCTTCCGGCGCAGGAACCACGGCCTCTAAAAGATCGACTTGCGCCACCTCTTCGCCTAAATCAATGCCATGATGAACTTTGAGGTAAAGATCTGTAGGATCTTTCCATTCACGCTCAGGATTTTCAGACAAAACCTTCTCATACTCATCCATCAAGCGTTCGTTATCCAGCAAAAATTTTTCCCATTGCTCCTCGCCCCAATACTTCTCAGGTAAAAACGCCTCTTCGTCGCGTTTCAAGGCATCGTCGTCGCGCATAAGTCACCTCAGGTTTTTTGTTTAGAGATTGACTCAGTGTCTAGAAAGGATGATCGGGATTTTGTCAGGAATGGAAATGAGAAACTAAGGAATGAAAAATAATTCTCTTCTTGGAACAGAAGATAGCTCTTAATTGATTGAAGTCCAGTGCTTCGATGAGAGCGCATTCGTGATGTAACCCCCTCTAAAAGATCACTTTCTTTCTCAGGAGAAATTCTGAGAACAATCTCTTGTCTGTATAGTTTAGCACGACTTTTGGGCGGGTTTCAGGCAAATCTCAAGGGAGTGTGTAAAAGATCAATCCTGATTCTTGATGAGTGAAAAAATTTGCTCACATCTTGCAGTCAAAAGCCTTCTGGAGTAGACTGTCATTCAATTCTCTTATGAAAAAGAAACTCCTTCTCCTTCTGATCCTGGCTGCGTTTCTGCTCCCTTGCGTTTCTTGGGTCATGACGGCTCCCAGCGCTGAGCTTTTAAAGTTGGATCACCTGGCGCTGCCTGAATCTCTAGGAAAAGTTCAAGACCGGTTTATCGGGACCAGCCCGCGCACCGTAGTGCAAATCCAGGATGTGCATGGACACACCGGCGCTCAAGAAAACATTGCTGCGATTTTGGATCATCTTCAGGTGGTTTACGGAATTAAAACTGTAGCGATTGAGGGCGCGTGGGAAAAATCAAGTCTGCCCTCGTGCTGGGCGCTTCCCAATTCCCGTGCAAAACAGCAAATCATGCGCCAGCTTTTGGAAGATGGTTTTCTTTCCGGCCCTCCCTACCAGGCCGTTTTCGCTGCATCCTCTTTGATGCTCGCAGGCATTGAAGATGAAAAACTCTATCGGGAAAACCGCGATTTATTTTTAACTTACCTTGATCAGGAAAAAGACCTGACTCAAAAACTTCAAGTCTTAGGCGCTGAAATTCAGACGGAAAAAGAAAAAACCTACAATGCGGATCTTTTGAATTTCGATAAAAGAATTCTAGCTTTTCGCGACGGTGTGAAAGCCGAGTCCTTTCTTTCGTTTTTACTGATGCTTGCTAAATCTCACTCGGTTGATTTTTCTAAACTCGAGCAAGTCACTCTTTTTGATCGAATCATGCAACTTTCTTCCACCATGAATCAAACCGCGCTCCAGGACGAGGCTCAGCAAATCGCCAAGGCCTATCCTTACGAACACTTGAACTTTGAAGAGTTGCTACGCAGCGGAAAAATCCCCAAAGAAGACATGGAGCTTTATCCGGAAGTCCTTAAATATATTGAAACCATGTCGCTTCAGGACAAAATGGATCATCAGCTTTTTCTTTCTGAAATTGAAACCCTGACCACAGAGGTCAAAGTTAAACTCATGGTCACGGAACCGGAAAAACAACTCGATTTGAAAGCGGAACGCATGGCTCTGGCTGCGAAAATTTTGACGTTGAAAGCTGTTCCCAAAGATCTTGAGGTTTTTCTTAAGGATGAAGCGGCTATTTTGGAAATCTTACAACCTCTGGGCCTAGAAGCCTCGCTTGCTACTTCCAAGAAATTTTATGAACTGGCAAAAACGCGAGATCAGATTTTCTTTGAGAAAATTACAAAAGATGCAGACCTGGCCTCGGATATTGCGGTTGTGACAGGCGGTTTTCATACCGATGGTTTGAGTGCTCAATTGCGCGCTGCTGGAATTTCTTACGTGGTCGTGACGCCTGATCTGGGCGGCACCTCTCCGAACGACGAGCTTTATCACAAAATGCTCAGGATGAGCACAGCTCCTAAAACAGAAACTCAAACGCTTTCCCCGGAAATCAAAGCCGTTAATGATTCACGTTTTGATCCAACCTTAAAAACTGAAATTGAAGCCGCCTCTGCCTCAGCGCGAGTGGACGCAGCTAAAGTTGAGGACAAACTTCTCACCCAACTTGGAATCAGCGAAACGGCAACTTCTCCGTCTTCTGCAGCCACTCCCACTGCAGATCAGCCTGCGCTTTCTGCAACGGATCAAACTGCGCTTGTTGAAGATATTTTTAAGCGAGCATTTGTGACTGAAGCAGCACCCGCAATTCCAGGAGAGCAAAAACTGGTGCTTGCTCTGGAAGTCCCCACTTTAAGCAAGCTGACTGAGGATCCTGAAGGTCTACGCTACTGGCAGGTTCTGGTAAAAAAACATGGCTTGATCATTTACGCGATCAATAACAACAGTCAGGGCATGCTGCCTGAAATTTTGATGGATGCAGTCAGCTCAGGAACAGGAAAACAAGCCGCGCAAGTAAGGCTAAAAACTGTGGAAGGTCCGCTTGAACTTTTAAAAACCCCGGATTTTAAAAATCTGGTTGCGAAAAAACCAGATCACGTGGCATTCATTCTAACAAAACCTGAAGAGCTTCGAACTCGAGATGCGCGCCTGCTTGCTCTTCCTGCAGAACCGGTTTCTTTGATTATTTTTCGGATGGCTCTTCTGGATCCAAAACTCCGAGCCATGGCAGAAACACCCGAAGGATTTTCTTCCATCAAGTCCATTCTCGAAGGACTTGATTCGTTTAAACAATTCCGGCAATCTGCTTAATTTTTTGATTCAATACACTAAGGGGACATGCATTAGGTGCCTGTCCTGAGCGTAGTCGAAGGGCTTGCCTGTTCCCTCATTATTTTTTTGCTTGTTTAGTGCTTGGGATTTTGAGATTGGGGATTTTTAAATTCAGACTTTAGCTTCGGCGAGATTTTTCCAGTTTTGTGCAGTCTTTTCAAGATTTTGATCCATGACTTCCTGCACCGCATCTTCTCCGATCATGGAACCCACCATTCCCAGATTCCAAGTTAAAGAAAGCGCAAGCACTGTTTTTTCATTGGAGGTTTGGATCTCCATGAGTTTTTCCATGGAGGCACCGAGCGGCAGTTTGGAGCGGATCTCAGCTTTGACGTGAGGCTCACAAGAAATCATTTCGTGATCCACCTGAATTTTTTGATTCATGAACTCCCAGATTTCACGCCAGCAAAGCCCCGCACCTGAAGAAGGTTTTAGAATTGTACTTTCCGTCACTCCAGCCACCCATTGGGGCGTGGACTGAACATCCATTAAAATTTTCCAAATCGTTTCAGGAGAAGCTGAAAAATAAATATGTTTTCTGATTTCACCCATAAAAATACTCTGCGGCTCCTCGGGTTAGAAAATTGGAAGTGTGTTTACGTCTAAAGGGAATGATTTAATGCGTCAAGCGCGCGCTCGGGTTGATCGGTCTTAAGAACAAGGCATCCGGTAGTCTGCGCATTCGTGGCTGTGCAATAAGCGTAATGAATATTGATATCTGCTTGCGCTAAAATTTGAGCCACGCGCGCAAGACGTCCGGGTGCGTTATCAATCTCAAGCACCACGACTTCCTGTTCAAGCACGTAAAGATCTTCGTTCTCAAGTAGAAGAAGGGCTTTCGTGGGTTGATCCACGAGGAGACGCACAACCCCGTTATCCACGGTATCGTGAACCGCCATGGCCATAATGTTCACTCCGGAATCTGAAAGTGTGGAGCACATCCGGGCCAAAACTCCGGGCCGGTTCGGCATAAAAATCGAAAGTTGTTTTTGGACTGGCATGAATCCCTCGAATGAGTGACAGCGTACTGCGTTCTTCGGCGAAAATCAACCGTGCTCTTTTTTTTCTGGTCCGAAGAACGAATCAGGAAAGTGAGCGGCTGATCACAGACTGCGAGTGAGCAGCTGCAATTTTAGGTACAGCCACGCCGTAACCCTTCATCGCATTGCCGTGAATATCTTTTTTCCCCTGCTCGTAGACAATACAATCGATCTCTTCTTCCTGAAGTCGGGCCCTCAAAGTGCGCGCTTCGTCAGGAGAAGCGGTCTCGTAGACTTGAAGCCAAGTTTCGCCAGGTTCAGGCTTAGGCTTAAACCAGCTTTTGGATTTTCGGGAAGGTCCGGTCTTTTCCAAATCCTCTTGACCGGTCTTCTGTGAAAGAGAAGACATCAAATAAAGCAGGATGCCGAAAACCAGGAGATAAATAAAAAGTCGAGTCATAAAAGTTCCGATGTGCCGCGAATTATATCACATTGGGTTTGAGCGGAGAATATTAGAAACAAACCAGGGGACAGGCAAGCACTTCATGCCTGTCCCCTGGTTTACAGGATTAATTAGGGACGGTTCTCGAGATTCATGACTTTTGAGAACCGTCCCT
>CAZOOM010000032.1:0-25080 GCA_964581425.1 uncultured bacterium
CCTCATGGCCATGCAGCTTGCCGCTTTCAAATGCATGACCCAAAATCCGGTAGGCTGCCCATGGTGTTGCGATAAATGCGACCACCATCGAAAATACCATCGCCGAACTTGCGCCGATCGGAATCGGCCGCATATAGGGGCCCATCAGTCCGCGCACAAAAGCCATGGGAAGAATGGCGGCAATCACGGTGAGCGTCGCCAGAATCAGCGGACTTCGAACTTCATTCACCGCTTCAATCGTAACTTGCAGAATATTCCGGCCTTTATTGGAAGGCATGCGCAGATGCCGGACAATATTTTCCACATCAACGATCGGATCATCGACCAAAATCCCGATGGAAAAGATTAAAGCGAAAAGCGTGATCCGGTTCAGCGTAAATCCGAGAAAGTAAAACATCGCGAGCGTGAGCGCGAGTGTCATCGGAATCGCCACCGCTACGACCCCCGACTCGCGTTTTCCAAGTGAAAAGGCAATTAGCACGCTGACACTGAAAACAGCAATCGCCATGTGGAAAAGAAGTTCGTTCGATTTTTCGCTCGCAGTTTCTCCGTAATCACGAGTGACCGTCATTTGCACATCGGGCGAAAAAACCGAGGGCCGCAACTCTTCCACTTTTTCCACAATCGTTTCGCAAAGACGGCTCGCATTCGTGCCTTTGCGCTTCGAAATCGAAAGCGTCACCGCCTCAAACGGTCCCGTGATGTTCTCCTTTGACGCCGGTCCAAATTGAATCGAAACATAGCGATCCTCTTCATCGGGCCCATCAACGACTTGGGCAATGTCTTTTAAATAGACAACGCTCCCGCCGCTTACGCTAATCACAAGGTTTTCCAGATCGCTCACCGACCGGAAAAAAGCATTCGCTTCAACCGGCGTTTCTTTTGGAGCGCTGCTTAAGTTCCCGCCGCTCAATTTGATATTGGCAGATTGGATAAACTGCCCGATCTCAGCTGGATTAATGAGGCGCTGACTCATTTTCTTCTGATCAAAGAAAACCTGAAATTGACGCTTTCGACCGCCCACGATGTGCGTCTCGGAAACATTCGGAATTGCGGAAAGCAGCGTTTGCAGATAGGCGACTTCGCGGCGAAGCGCTACCGAGTCCTTCTTTTTGCTATGAAACGTGAGGGCCATCGTCGGAACATCATCAATCGAACGGGCCTTAATGAGAGGCTGCGTCCCCCCCGCGGGCATAAAATCTAAATTGGAATAAACCTTCGTGTAGAGTTTGATCAGACTGTCTTCGGCATTCTCCCCGACCTTAAAGCGGACAATGAAAAGCGCGCCATCCGTTTCGGCCGTCGAATAAATGTATTCGACCCCGGGAATTTCCCAGAGTTTTCGTTCCCCAAGATTGATAATGCGCCGCTCGACTTCCTGCACATCGGCTCCCGGATAGGAAACAAAAATATCAAATATCGGAACCGAGATTTGCGGCTCTTCTTCTCTCGGCAAATTCACCACCGCAAAAAAACCCAGCAAAATAGACGCAATGATAATGAGAGGGGTAAGCTTCGAATCTACAAAAAAACTTACGATACCCGACATCCAATCCGAGGATTCTTTTTTCATACGACCCCGTCGATTCGTTTTGCAATCTCCTTCAGGGCCGTCTCATCCAGAGACCCCGACAGGAAGAGCAGATTGGCGTAAGCCATTTCGTTTTGAAAAAAAAGCAGGTTCCGTTTAAAAACAGCCCCGAGAAACACCTGACGCATTTCGAGCAAATCCGCGATCGACTTGCGCCCTTCACGGTAAAGAATTTCCGTTTGCTTCATGGCCTCACCTGCATCCTGATAGGCCTCAGCGGCGATGGGAAGGTTTTCACGAACGGCTTGATATCCATAAAAAGCACGGCTCACATCCTTGGCAACCTGATCTTTGTAGGATTCAAACTCTGCGCGTAGAGAATCAAACGAAGCCTGCGCCTTTTTTCGACGCGCAAAGTAGCTGGGATCCAGTAAATCCATGCGGCCCTGAATTCCCATCAGATAATTCTCTCCTCCATTTTTGAAATCATGAGAATCCTCCGTCAAATCCGCGAAGGCCCCCACTTTGGGGAGAACGCTCATTTTTTCAGCAAAGGTACTCGCTTTCTTAGCAGCCACTTGAGCCTCAAAGGATCGAAGATCCGGACGCTTCGACTCCGCTTCGGCTAACCAAAACTCCAAATCTTCGCTTTCTTCCAATGAATCGGACATCTTCCCAGACAAACTCAGGGCATCCTTTGCATCGCCTCCCATCAAAATATTCAAAAGTGCAGTCGCCGCCTTTTGATCCATGGATGTCTCAAAATCCGCTTGCTTGGTCGCACCCAAGATCACTTTTGCGGCATAAAAGTCAGCCCCAAGCACCATCCCCTGCTCCTTCAGTTCATTCGCCTGCTTGAGATCACTCGACGCGGCCTCCACCATATCCCGGGTCCATTGCTGATTGGCTTTCAGCATGCAAACTTTGAGATAAGCTTCAATAGAAAGCAGCGAGGCCTCCATCCGGGTCCAGACTTCTATTTGCTTGGCGGATTTTTCCATTGAACGAGCGGCACGAATCTGTGAAATCGTCTGGAAGGCATTAAAAAGCGGCATCTCGGCGTGAAGCGTCCAATTAAAATTCGTCCAAGGCTTCGGCTGGTTTAAATTGCGGAGTTCGAAATTATTCTGACTGAATCTTTCCTCTCGAAGCAGCGATCCAAACACATACACGGGATCCTCTCCCCGCGTCACCGAACTGAGTCCCTCGACTTTAGGAAGCAGTGCGGAATAGGCTTCAAACTTAGAGGCAATCGCCTCCTCAACTTTGGCGTGTTGGCTTTTAAGTCTTGGGTAATAAGCTGAAACTTTTTGATAAACTTCATTAAATGATAGACTGGCTGCTGATTGTGAAATCAGCGCATTTGATGCTACATCCTGTGCAAAAATCTTTGCTGCAAACGTACTTCCGATCATGAGCAGCACGACAAGAATGATCCTAAGGCTGAAGCGCTTCATGTTTTTTTCGCCTTTCGGTTGAGGGCATCCATTCCGTTGACACATTCAAGAAATTTACCTACACACTTCATTTTAAGTCGATAACTAACCTGCAGCCCTTTTTTCTCACACTCCACAATGCCTGCTTTTTTAAGGATCGCGAGATGCTTTGATACGGTTGAAATATCCGCACAAACAATATCGGTGAGGTCATAAACACATTTCTCTTTTTTAGACAATTCTTCAACCATGCAAAGACGGGAAGGATGCGCCAGGGCTTTAATGATTTTAGTGCGGCGAGCAAGATCAGCTTTTCGATCATGGGTCATAGAGCACTCCTAACTATTTGGCAATTTTACCAAATAGTTATAAAACGTCAATGGGTTTCTTGGCGCGGATTCGAATTATGCGGCAGAGGTCACTTGACGCGAAGCAGCCAGAAGGGATGCATAAACTTCGAGGAAAGAAAGCTTGCGTGCTTGAATCTGAGACAGCCGTTTTTGAGCACTCACAACCACAAGCCGGTTTTCAGTAAGTTTAGCGGCGCCCAAAAGCATGGCCTGAAGCGCTAATCTCTGATCTCCAAGATCATGGTCTAATCCGGAATAAAGTTCAATGGCATCACTCAGCTCAAGATGACGGCGTGCAAGCTCTGTCTTTACAAGCACATCTAGATTGATATCTGATCTCAAGAAAACAATTTGCTTTGCAAGAATCTGTGACGAGAAATCTCTCACTAGTTGAATTCTTGTTTCGCGATCCACTTTAGCAGGATCAAGATAAACAAGAAGCTGCGCACCTCGAGGAAGCTCAGCTGAAATTTCACGGATAAAATCTGGAGTTGCATAATCCGCAAGCAAATAAGCTCCTTGCGATCCGGTGCTCTGGGGCTCCCCAATTCCAAGTCGATCTTGATGTTCTGTTGTAAAATAATTTCCTGACTGGAGGGGATCCACGCCGATTTCACTCATTTGCCGAATCGCCAGACCCAACTCCGCTTTGATTCGGGCAAAGGTCATAGCCTCGTCCATTCGATCTTTGGATGCCATAGCATCACGAAGTTCTGCACGATGGGTTTCAGCAGAATCACTTTCTCGAAATCCAGGAAGTCTTTGCTGAACTGATCCAACAAAAGATGTCACCACAGCAGGATTTAAATTTCTTGCGCGCAAGTCATGGATCGTTGTTCTAATGTCAGGGTAAAGATGATCCACCCCACCATTACCTCTTGCGTGTTCAATGCTTCGATCAAGGTCTGCCAACAAAGTTGCCAAAAATCCAAACTCGAGCTCGTGACGCAAAGCCGCACTGGGCCCGGAACTTGGAGATGTACGATTGGGACTAGCCAAGTGTCCATTTCCTCCCAAGTCTCCTCCTCGGGCAGGAACGGAAAGAGTGCTGGTTCGAGCAGGTACCGGAAGAACCTCTACGGTCTCTTGTCGATAGACATGATCAGGGATTTCCGCAATCGTAATTTTTTTTCGAAGTGCTGCCGGTCGCGGAATGGGCCTGGTTAAGATCACATTTTCTTCCCCAGACTCCGCGATCAGCCTAGCCAGCTCTGCTTGGACCGGAGACATATCGGTTGGAGTCGCTGTTGTGTGCATCACGGTCCTTCCCTGAGTCGCCCAATAAGGATAAAACCGGAAAGCCCAAGGAAATCGAAGCATATTTAAGTAAAGCACCCATTTCAGCACCGGCACGTGAAGAAGAGGAAGCGCCCATATTCGCACAAACCAAGGAAATGCCAAAGTTCGGGCATGAGCTGTCAATAAAATATCTTGAGCAACAGCACGCTCAAGACCATCTACAATTTCCGCAATTTTTCGAACTTGGATTTCCTCGGCTTCTTCAAAACCAAACTGAGCATAATCCACTGAAGGATAATCCGGATTTTCTAAATCAATCCACAAATCACCCACATCTGAATTATCTGTTTTTAGATTGTGTCCGATGATGACATTAAAAACACCTTCTCGAAAACTTCGATTTCCTTTGAATTGCTGCGCAGCCATTTGATCCGCACCGGTTTGAGCAGGATGATCGCGGCGCACAATTCCGATAAGCACATCCCCTCGATTAGGCGCAAATTCATGATTGATCTGTCCCATTTCAGAGGCTTGCACCGGCGGAGTATTTTCCCAACCTAGGGCCACAGTTTTTCTGACGGCCTGACGGAAAGCTTCGTAACGATATTTTGCTTCTCCAATGTAAATAGTGGGTGTTGTGGGTCGCTTTCTCATGGGACGGGCAAAAATAGGTTGAAGCCCAACCAATTTTCTCAAGGCATCGATTCCATACCCCATCAAACGCCAAGTACCATTCACCACGATTCGACCAAATAAATAAAGAAAAAGCATATCCGCAATAACAGCGCTAAGAATCACTTCCCAGCCAAGATCCAGAATTGAGATCCCAAAACTCTCCACAATCGACGAAGGGAAAATAGGAATGTGATAAACCGTGCACAAAGAATAAATAAGCATGGTCACAAAAGTAACGACAACAACTTCGAGAGAAAATCCACCGAGCCTCCGGCCCACCGATTGAATCCATCGATACTGTCCCTTTTGTTTTGGATGTTGACCCGAAATCATCCCAATCCTTTCTCCTCGAAGTTTAAGATCCGTTCTGAGAGCTTGAATGGCTTCCAGACTGAGTTCGCTTCCAAAAAGAAGCCGAGGATGATCCGCATCCTTCCCTACTAAATTTTCAGCCACCTTAAACCAAACTGCAGTAATCAAGGCATGCATAGCCTCATTCACGTGAGTTCTAGCTTCACTTGTCTGAAGCCCCCCTACCCCTGTACTAAAAACTCGTCCCGGTCCAAGTTTGTCCGCGATTAAATTATCGCGGTCTCCCATAAAAGCGAGACAGTCCGTTACTTTTGTTTCCAGCCAGCTTGTGTCATTTTCCACATCGAACGATCTTCCTGAGTTGGAGATCGGAATCACAAGCGTGCTCGAAGTTATTTGAAGTTCTTTCATAAATCTGTCGGGATGCTTTGCATATCGAACTGCGAGTTGCGCAATATCGTCAGGCAAAACGATTTTAACGCGCAAATCAGGATAGAGCACACCCACCAAATATTCGATCAACTCACAAAAGCTCTGATTGGATTCGCTACCATAAAGCAAAATGTGCACGCCTTCAGGAAGTTCGGGAAGCGCAGCCAGTGCTTCAAGTTTTCTTTGAAGTTCCAAAAGCACATGAGAATTAAGATCCTGCGGATCGTCTACCGACTGAATGGCATATTTGACGACTTCAGGAGTTTTTTTAAGATTCGCTTCTAACGGAAACATTTCATAGGGATCCGGACGCGGCCCCACATCGGGATCTTCACGAATATCTCTCATTCTTGCCATAATTTGAGATTTTGGAACCGTGGCATTTTCAACAATATTGAAGACACTAATTTGCATGTGGCCTGAGTCATCCCAAGTCACATTCAAAATTTCATCATCAAGAAGTTCAAGCCTCCATCGTGCCTCTCCCATTCGAAGAGCCCCTCGCTCGGAAGCAAACCAAATCTGCTTATAGTCAGCATCAAACGCAAGAGAAACGGGCTGACCTTTTCGATAAACCGTAAAAGATCGGTACGCAGGAGAAATGGTAAAAAGCCCGAAAGTTCCATCCGCGCCCCCGACCCACTGATCCTGATTGGGATCCACTTTAACTGCAAACTGCTTCATGGCTTCAAAGGGACTGGCATGGTGGAAAAGGTCAAAAGTTTTGCGGACAAACTCTTCCCATTTAGCATTTGGTATTAAATGCTCAAATTCATCTTCCAGAGGAAACTCCTGAAGAAAATCCCGAGTCATGGCATCGATTACAGAAGAGGAAACATCCTCCATTGCAACAACCCCTGATTTGCCAGCTCGTGCTAGGCGATCATATTTCTTTTTGTTTTTCTTAAAAAACTTTTCAAATTTAACTGTGAAATATTTCAATTGATCCTCCGAAAGAACCTCATGTGGTTCATCCATCACGGTATCCCCGTGCGCACGACGAACCGATGCTTCGAAATTACCTTCAGTGATCAGATATTTCTGAACTCCTGCAATATTAACCGTATCTCCCAGATCTGGATTGATATGCTGAAGGAGTCCGTTTAAAAAAGGATGTAGTTTGCGAGCATTATGTGAAATCCACTTCCTGAGTTTTCGAAAATAAAAACCATTCATATCTCCATTGTGACCCACAGCAGACTCTGCCCAAGCTTTTCTCGACTGATATCCATTTTGATCCCGGTACCAAATCGTTTTGCGTTTGAAAATCAAATTCCATAACGTTGTCGGAATCCAGGTGTGAGGCTGTGTGGCATGAGGATCAGGAGAAGACGTTGAAAATCTTGCATGAGCTAAAATGAGCGTCCACATTTCAGGACCAAGAAAAAGTGCGGCTATTAAATTCCCGAAAATTAAAGCACTTAACATGGTCAACGTTAAGTCTGCTCGCTTGGGATTGGTATTTCGTGTCCGTCTTCCCGCCACTCCGCTGCTAAAAGTAAATGCAAAACCTAAAGCTCCCGTGATTTCAGTCACCGCGACAGATCCATAAACCCAAAGAGGCACACTTACGGGTCCCCAAAGTGTCAGGCTAACCAGTAAAGAAGAGGAAAAAAGGACAAGCAGCGTCGCTAGCGAAATAAAAATAACCAAGCGGCTTCTGATATCATGAACCGTCACAAATCCACCCGCCTGTCCGCCGCGGACACTGACAGTCCGGACGAGTTCAAAAATATAAATTAATTTTTTGAAAAATCCAAGTTGATGAGGAATAAAAAAACCCATAATGCCACAAGCAAAAAATCGAGGATTTACATCCTTGGTCACCCAATCTCCGGGAGCAGCCATCACTGCCGCAAAAAGAGCTCCGAAAGTAAATGCTCCAAAGAAAAAAGAAGGTGCTGTAAAACTTGAAAATCCAAATACCCAGAATCCGGTAAGAGCTGCAAGAATCGCTGCACTGATCCACCATCCTCCCCAACGAATAAAGTTGGATTGTTTCTGAGACGGAACTTCCTTGAGGACGACGTAAGGGTTTTTGATCAGCCAACCCAGAGGAAGTAATTTTAGAGCCCAAGCAAAGAGCGAGCGATTTCCCATGATATTACTGAAGCCAAGTGCATCTTGATGGCCGATACTTCTGGCTAAAACTGAGTGTCCTACCTCATTGGTCCACGCGAAGAAAATCATTCCTGCTCGAAGTGCAAAGAACAGCCCCACAGCCATCCAGGGGCTAAAAATTCCTCCGTAATAAAGAATGTACGGCAATGCCACTGAAGCCACTTCCACCAATGCAGTTACAACCCAAGCCAATAGCCCCGACCTGGTTGGTTTTTCTTCGCGTTGAAATTCTTCAATTAAATTAAGTCGATCAAGGCGTTCTCCCGCTTTCACCGGATCCATATCCCCACGCTGCTGGGCCTGTTCATTATCATGAGTGAGTTCTCGAATTGCGGTCCAACCATGAAGACCCTGCCGCTGTTTTCTCGAAAATCCCATCAGTCCGATTAATATCAGCGGAGCGACAAAGAATGCACTTTCTGATGAGATGCGAGTCAACTTTTGAAAATTCCATTTAGGAAATTTCGGAAGTTCCGGAAGTTTGAATCCTCGAGCTTTCAACTTTAGATCTTCAAATTTCTGAATCAGATTCTCTTTCCAAGCTTCGACTTTAATCCAGAAGTCACTGTCCCCCAAAGTTTGCTGAGATTCACTTTCTTGATCGCCGACAGACCCCACAGGAGCAGCTTGTCTTGGTGCTGAAGGTTTTGCCGTCAGAACATCAGGTTCTTCTGAAGATGAAGTATTAGGATTCCTGTCTAAACTTTCTTCGGTAAAATCCGCAACAGTAGGCGCAGGGGCATTTTGAGATTCATTACTCTCGGTTACGCGATTCTCGCGTGAATTCAGCGAAGCATTTCCCTCCTTGGAAGTTTCTGCTGGTAAATCAACAGATGTGACAACCGACTGCTCAGGAATCTTACCTGAGATGTCTGCTTCCGATGGTTTTGGTGTTTTTGACGCTGAAATCGAAACCGCAGATTTTTCTACAAGTGTTTTGGGTTTGAGGACAGGAGGCAACTCATTTTTTTTCGGGGTATCGACTTTTGCTGAGTCAATTCTACTTGGAACCTCACCGCGCCAAATTGAAGCAAGTTTTTTCATCTCAGGAGTTAAAGGAATGACCAGGGGACGTGATCCGGTGACTTGAAAAGTATTACCCACAAACTCCATTTGAAGTTTATCGAATTGAATCTCAGTGGCTCCTTGCTTGATTTTTTTCATAGCTGAAAATCTTTGCAGCCACGGCACTCCGGCTTCTTTTAAAGCGCTGCGAAGCGCCACTCGGGCCTTTCTCGACTCTACACTGTGTGTCGGAGTTGTCTTTGTTTGATCATGATCTTTGTCCACACGAAGAACCTTGGCCGGAGTCCGCATGCTCGCTAAGGCTTCAGCTCCTTTCTTAAATTCCACAGCTGAAGCAGATCCTGAAAACACAGCAAAGCCAATCGCAGCAAGAAGCCCCCAAGAAGACCGCGAAACAAAACCAGATTTCGATAAACTGCGCCTGACTTCATTTCTGGCTTGAGCCACGGGCCGAGATATTTTTTCAAAAGCTGCTTGAATGGATTCAGGCTCAGCAATTCCGTAATGAAATACTCTTTGATTTCCCCATAAGATTTCTTCCTGACGCGCACTTCTCAGATTCACCAAAACAGGGTCATTACCCCAGAAAAAAACTTCCCGTTGAGGATTCCCGGCATAAGAAGGAAACAGAACCAGACCAGCCTGAATTTGTTTCCGGTTCACCTGTTGATTTCTTCCCGAATAAAAATTTCTTGCTAGACCAGCCTCAAGCACGCTCATATTTGTTTCAGAAGGACGGCGATTTTCTCCGAAATGAAAACCCAAGCCCGTCAAGATATGAGACGCGGAGCGAAGAAAGGCAATTCCGTTAGGATTTTGATCTACGGCGGTGGGAAAATGCCTGGGCGTTTGAAGCTGATAAAACGGATCTCTCATGGGATCCAGCTTTTCTAGAAAACAGCGTTCATTCCCCATCTCGGTCAGATATTTTTTTTGCAGTATTTCCTGATTTTCAAAATCCCGCATTGATGGACGAAGCGTCAAATAAGAAATGTCCCGGCTTTGAAGATTTCTTTCAAGACCCGCGGTATGAAACCCTCCAGTCACGAGAACAAGGTTCTTTTGTTTCGATTGATGGAGAAGCTGAATAGCATTCTGAACCATCACATCATCCCGCTTCAAAGCCAATCGATAAAAATCCTTTGCATTTTTAAAGGCTCTGTCGAAACCTTGTAGAGAGTACCTTATTCGCGTTTTGATTTTTGCGCGTTTGCTCCAATAGCCCATTTTTTCCGTGATTTTTTTTGCAGAAAAATCCGCATTCCAAGAATCCCAGAAAACAACATCGGGAGCGGACAAGGTTAGCGTCATGATTTTCTTTGAAATGGACAGAACTTGAAACCAATGATCAAGCTCTTTTTGCTCTGAAGTCATCAAAAGTTTCTCAAGAATTTTATTCTCAAGATCATGCATTTCCTGAAAAAAATCTTGAATAGAAATCGCTGGATCGGAGGAATCAAAATCACCTGATCGATGCTTCTTAAGATCTTGATGAAGCGCCCCTATCAACCGGTCAAAGTGAGGCGTTTTTATACCAAGGGCCAGTTTTTTCTTTTCCTGAATAAGAAAAAGTGCGTAGCGTTCAAAATGATCTTTATTCTTTCCCCATAAAGTCTTTTCTCGTCGAAAACGCCTCAATTCTTTGGAGTCGACAAGCGATGACACGCTTTCAAGCGTTCTCTCCATCTTAGAAATCACTTGTTTGTGATCTTGTGCAATTCGAGCGCCCTTAAGAAAGGCTTTGCGATTTTGCTCATAAATTTGAGGGTCCTCAATTCCATAGAGCCGTAATTTAGGCTCCAGGGCAAGGGCCGCATATTCAGGACCGCTAATCCATTTCTTTGACAGCAAATAATCAGCAAGAATTTTTCGTGAGATGGCATGGGGAAATCCGGAAAGCGTTCTATGGAGAATTTCACCCTGAGCGCCTTCAACTCCTACATTTTCAATTCCCCAAGTCTTGGACAAATAGTGAAGGACAGAGGCTATTTTCAGCTGAGCATCATTTTCAAGATGGGCATCCTCGAGCAAAACCACAAACCCTTTTTGCTTGCCCAAAAAATAATTGACCGGCTCGGCAGTTTGCTTGAGAGAAGATTGTTTAGACCATGAGGTCAGAATATCTTTAAAGACAGAAGACTCTGATACACTTTTGACATCGATTCCTAAAGGAATCATGGAACCCGAATCAGACCAAGCTATAGATTGGATAGAAAAAATTAAGGCAAGAATAAACGCGATGGGTTTCAACTTAGTACGCAGATCGAAATAACTTTTTTCTGAGGCTGAATCAGAAAAACCACGAATAAATCCTGTAAATACTTTGTTAATGCGCTTATTATCCGAGCATAAAATATGCGTTGTCTTTTTTCCGGATATTACCTTTCCAGCTTTTTCTTTTTTAAATTCAAATGTTTTTTTAGGGGGCATAAATTCATCCAAACCTTTTGGATTCGAATGAAGTCCTTCTTTCAAATTGCGTGCCAACTCACAAAAGTTATAAATTGAGTGTTGTTGAAGGTCCATTACGGAGTTAATGCAGATAATTCGTACGAGGTAGGCGTAAGTCTACAATTTTGTTCTAACAATATCAGAGAGACTATCCCTGATTGGTGAGGCCACCTTCATTCCAGGATAACAATGCGTTACTCGATGACGAGTTTCCAGCTAGGGTCGTATCATAATGGATTCTGGCATTTCCATTGATTTCTAAGTCTCTACCAATTACGGATCCGTAAACAGTGGCATTACCATTCACTTCAAACTCTGACAATGGCGAGTAAATCCCCCCATAGAAACTGTTATTTCCATTAAGGGTCACTTTGGCAGAAGTTGTACCATAAATCACCATGTTGCTTGGTCTGTTGGATGAAGTTGTGACACCGTTTCCATTAAGCGTAATTTCTCCGTCCACATACATGGTAACCGCACCTGTAGCGACAAGCCTGGCATTTCCATTAATTTTCACGGAACTAAATCGATAGGTTCCAGCTGCTAAGGTATAGGTGGTATTTCCATTCAAATTCAATGCACCAGACGAAGTCATGGATGATGAAATAACCGCCATGCTTTTCGTTGTAGTAAGTGAACTTCTTGATCCCGTGTACGTGGCACTTCCTGCAACTGAAATTACAGTATTGGTATTCCCTCCAACTCCGACCACTAAATTCCCTTTGATTTGCGAATTTCCTTCCAAATATAATTTGCCCGCTGAAGTTGAGTTAGTTCCTGTTGTCCCGCTTGTCCCGATATTTGTTCCTCCATAACTTCCATTGGACGAGTTATAGCTATCGATATTTGCATTTCCATTAATCGTCACTTCTTCGGATCCAAATGCCGCATAATCAAAAGAAGTTCCTGATGGAATTTGCATATATCCTGTTATGGTTCTTCGTTCAACAGGCTCGGTGGTTGAGCTCTGGGCTGGAGAATATCCTGTAGCCACTACTTTTCGAACTCCATACCCCATGTCCGTAACCGTGACCTGATATCCACCACGCACACTCCCCGTATTCATACTGGTATAAGTGCCGGTATAAGGAAACGTGGTCACAACACTGTTTCTCACTTTATAAAACATATCGTCAAAACCTGCTTCAGCCATATTAAAAGCCGCTATTCGTTTTGAATTGCGATCGGAGCTTTGCATAAAATTCGCTCCTCGACTAAAAAGCGCTAGCGAGAGAACCGAAAGCGAACTAATCAATAAAAAAGTGGTCATGAGAATGTACCCTTTTTCTGACTGCTTATTCGTTTTTCGAATGCATCGCAATAGTTTCATGAAAAGGCCTCCTAGCCTGAATTCCGGACTCTGGCTTTGCCTGTGATCTGAAGTGGTGTGGCTGGCACCACTCGACCATTGGTCAAAGTTCTCTGAACATTCATCACCATGGTTACCACTGTAGGTGAATTCGTATTCCCTGTAAAAGTTACGCTTGTCACATCATTAGCAAGATTGTTACTTGTCCCAGTAGTTGTGTTGGTTCGGACAAGATTTCCACCAGTGACCGTATATTGAATCGTATGCGCCCCCGTCCAATTAATTCCGTAATTTGTTGAAACAGGAGAGCTTGGATTAGGCACTTGAAAAGAAATCGTTTGATTATTATTTGATATCGTAATTCTTGTGGGCGAGGAAAGACGAAGTTCCTGAGCCATTCGGTAGAGACCTTCTCGGGCATCGGTTTCAATCGTCATTTTGAGATTCGAAGTATCCATTTGAACCGATTGGATTCTCATGGCAGCAAAAATTGATCCAATGACTAGCGTTGAAGCTGCCACAGAAACCATGAGCTCCACAACACCCAGCCCTTTTTGCCCCATCATTTTTTTCAAACTTTGTAGTATCTTCATAATCACAACCTTTGCGTGATGTAACTTCTTACTGTCACGCTCGTCGATCTAACCGAATTTTCAAGATAACTTACGGTGACTCTCACATCCAATGGATTCGCTGTTGAACTCGCGTAAGTGATAGTCGCTGTTTCAGATGGTAAATTGCTATAAGACACGGTACTGTTATTGGCATAGGTACCTGTCACATTGGCAGGGAATGTTCCGGTAGCTGCCAGATCCCGCATATTTTCAAGCAGCGTATTTGCATCTTGCATGGCCACGCTCTTTTGGTACGATGCTTGGCTGACATTCATCACAGAAAACGAAGATTGCATCATGCTGAGTATGGCAATGACCATCACAGCCGCAGCAATCACAAGCTCCGTCAGAGTAAACCCTCTTTCGCTCATTCTAGAATCGCTTTTAAATATAGTTGTCGTTTGCATTTGATTGGGTCTGATCCATCTCCTAACTCATCGTTGTAAAACGCTATACATAAAGCATACCTGCGGGATGCGAACAGAACAATATCAAGCAACTAGCGGAATTGATCTTTTTGATAGATATGATTCTTTATTAAAGGCACTTATTAAATTTGTGAAGTAACTCAATTGTATTGAGCCTGAAGAACGCAAAATTGGTAAGATGGGGTCATGCCTTATGGCATTAGTTCAATCACGAATTCCCTTTGCTCCTGACTTCACAGGAATGAGTAAGGATGCAGCTATGGATAGCGCGAGGATGAATGCAATCAAAACAAGAGATACCAATATCGGAATCGGGCAAATTTCACTGAGCATCATTTTGATTCCGACAAAAACCAAGACAAAAGATAGTCCGATTTTTAAATAGCGGAAAAGACCAACGATACCAGCCAGCGCAAAATAAAGAGCTCTCAGTCCAAGAAGCGCAAAAACATTCGAGGTATAAATCACAAATGGATCTTTTGATACGGCAAAAATCGCAGGAATCGAATCAACCGCAAATATTAAATCCGTAGACTCAACAATGATTAAAACGATAAAAAGGGGCGTGGCAAACCAACGGTGATCAAGCTTAACAAAGAAACGATCTCCATGGAAATCAGAGGTAACAGGCATGATTTTCTTAAACAAAAGAACAACAGGATTTTTTTCAGGATCCATTTTCTCGTGTTTAAAAAGCATCTTGATTCCCGTTAAAATCAAAAAAGATCCAAAGATATAAACAAGCCAATGAAATTCATGCAAGAGTTTCGCCCCAGCAACAATTAGGACTGCACGCATGATGAGTGCACCTAAAATCCCCCAAAACAAGATTTTGTGTTGAAATTTTTCAGCCACATTAAAATAAGAGAAAATCATGAGAAAGACGAAAATGTTGTCTACACTCAGGGATTTTTCAATCACATAGCCCGTTAAAAACTCTAGGGCAAGCACCTTCCCGCGCAAAAGATAAATTCCAAAATTAAAGAGCATGGCAAGCGCAATCCAAACCCCGCTCCAAATCAAAGCTTCCTTCATGTGAACCGCGTGAGCCTTACGATGAAACACACCGAGATCCAAAGCTAAAAGCAGCAGAACAAAGAGATTAAAACCTACCCACCCCATTATTCCAACGTCCATAGATCACCTTCTTTTTGTGAATGCAATTTTATACTTTAGAGAAAAAGCATGGCAAAGGTATCTTCACGATTATTTTTTATTTCTTCGACCATTTGATGGATTTTTGCCGCTTCAATAGGAATTACTCGCGCCACAATTCTCCTCAGGGTAGCAACTTCCTTTAAAAGCTGCTCATCTTTTTGATTCGTCTTCAGTCCAATCGTATGCATTTCGTTCATGGCATTTTCAAATACTGTGGCAGCCACATAAGCATCATCCAAGTAACCGAAAAGCCCCTGGCTTTCTTCGGGTAAAAAGTCCTTTCCGTGATAAAGATAGGTCAAAAGATAACCTCCTAATTTTTTGATTTGATTCGGAGAGCGCGACTTCGCCCAAAGCCCGTAAGTTCGCGTCACAATATCGGGCGTCATCAATATAAACCGTTTCACTTTTTTTTCGAGAATCTCCGTAGCCTTTTTCCCCATGCGTTTTCGAAGATAGGTTCGAAACGGATCCTGAGGATGTACGGCTAAACTTTTAATTTGATCTTTAAATGCGTGAAGCATGATGTCCTCCTTTAACTTTTTTTGAAATTGAGTAATCGTTTGACTCTCTCGCGCACAGGCGGATGTGTCGAAAACCATCCGAACATATCCTCCGCTGACAACGAGTTCACAATATACAGGTGGCTAAAAGCGGGATTGGTAACGGTACTGGAATCGCCGCGTTGGAGCTGTTTTAAAAGATCAGGATGCGATATTTTCTGCAGAGCGGACGCCAAGGCCTCCGGATCTTCTGAAACCCCTGCCCCTGATTCGTCAGCTAAAAACTCACGTGTTCGAGAAATTGTCATTTGAATCAGAGTCGCTGCTATGGGAGCGATGATCACCGTCGCTAGCATCACAAGCGGATGCGATCCCGATCGCTGATTCTCCTCCCGCGAGTGTCCTCCACTAAAACTCACCCATTGCATCATGTGCGCAAAGTACATGACGGCTGAAGCCAACGAAGCCACAAGCGTTGAAATTAAGGTGTCGCGATTCTTAATATGTCCGAGCTCATGCGCTAAAACCCCTCGAAGCTCCCGGGGACTTAAAACCTTTAAAATCCCGTCTGTCACAGCTACTGCAGCGTGCTCAGGGTCGCGTCCAGTTGCAAAGGCATTGGGCAAACGTTCAGGGATCCAATAAACTTTTGGCATGGGAATGCCCGCTCTTTGACTGAGCTCTGCAACCATGGCTGGAACTCCACTCGGATCATCGTCATGCAGAGGCTTTGCACCATGCAAGCGAAGCACAATTTGATCCGAGAACCAGTAGGCCCCCCAATTCATGACCAGCGAAATCATAAGAGCGATCATCAAACCAGAAGAACCGCCTAGCAACTGCCCCATCCACAAGAGTAAGGCACTCATCGTCACGAGCAATACCAGAGTCTTTATTTGATTGTTCATGGCTTCCTCCTCGGGTCACATCCCTTTTCACTAGGAATGATGCCCTGGATTCGTATATTAATAAAATATATAAATTTTATTTATTATATAGTTTTATGTTATAATTTTAATATCATGATTCCATTCAATTTTCACCATCTATATTATTTTTTTAAAGTCGCTGAATCAGGAAGCGTTTCTCAAGCAGCGCGGGAACTTAAGATTTCCCAACCCGCATTGAGCACTCAACTCAAACTTTTTGAATCGTATTTCGAGCGACAGCTATTTACACGAGAAGGAAGACGCATGACCTTGACCGAAGAGGGCGCATTTGTTTTATCTTACGCAAAAGCGATTTTTGATCTCGGCCAAGAACTGCAAGATGCTTTAGAGGATAAACCCTCCAAAGAGCGCCTCCGCATTCAAATTGGTGTTTCCAGCCTATTACCAAAGTCGGTTGTGGATTCAGTGATTCAATTTATTCTCAAATCAACACCAGGCGTTTACCTGCAAATCTCAGAGTCCGAGTTTGAAGTCATGATGACGAACCTGCGTGTTCATAAGCTAGATATGATCCTAACCAACACCCCCTATCAAGCTCCAGCTGAATGGGGCATTCAAAATTATCTGATTGCAAAAATCCCGATCTACTTCTGCGCCAGTAAAAAACTGACGAGAAAATATCGCAGAGCACCTCAAGATCTTCATCAGGCTCCGATGATTTTACCCACATCTGAAAATCAGGTTTATCACGCAGCACAGGAATATTTTCTGGCTAATAAAATTAAGCCTAAGATTATTGCTGAAATTCAGGATGTGGAACTCACACGTAAACTGGTACTTGCGGGCGAAGGCCTGGCTCCTTTGAATGCGTACACGATTAGGAATGCCCTGCCGCAGGAGCAGCTTCATATTTTGACCTCAAAACCCGCGCTGGATCTCCACGATAACCTTTATTTGATTCGAAGAGAACGCAAAAATCCACACGTCATTGTGAAAGGCATCTTGGAGCATTTTCGCTTACCCATCAAAGTTTGATGCTCTGAGCCCCTACTCTTTATGAGAGGTTTAAAGAAGTCCTTTTCCCTCCTCTGATATAGCATTTTCGCTCATGACTAATAACTTTTTTGAAGAGATGCTATGCTTGCTTATGAGAGGAAAGATACTTATGAAACAAAAAATCCTGGTCGTCGATGACGAGGAGGATCTTAGGGATATTCTGCGGGAGCAGCTCACGGATTTTGGCTTTGAAGTTGAGGTGGCTCAAAATAGCACAGAGCTCATTGGTAAGATTGAAACCTTCAAGCCTGATTTGATTATCCTTGATATCTTGCTCGGTGAAGTTAATGCCGCGGATTTCATCTCGCGCTTCACCTTCCCTCATGAAAATTATGCGCCTCCGATCCTTTTTCTTTCTGGACTTCTAGGGGACAAGAATCCTTCTCCGGCATCTACCGGCAGAAAGTGCGCACTCAGGGGAAAACCGTTTCAGATGGATCAGATCTTGAAAGACATTCAGTGCCTCTTAGAAAAATCAGATGATAAAGCCGCATAGTAAAAATGACAATCGATGCTGAAAAAATGATTTAAACTTGCTCGGGTTGAAATCCGCTTTCTTGAAGAAGTGAGAGGATCCCTCTCGCTCCAAGCAAATGTCCCGCACCGACCACCACAAAATGAGTTGTTCCTGATTGAATCATAGGAATAATTTTTTCCGTCATCTCACGGTTTCGTACAAAAAAAAGCTTCTCATACATTCCTTCGAGGGAGGGATCTTCTTGGAGAGGTTTTTCAAGAAGCTCTTTTTTAAGATAATCCACATCACCCTCAAGCCAGGCACGTTTGAGCTCTTGCATCATCGCTTCGATTTGATCTGAGTTACGAAGTGTCATTCGCACAAAAGCAATCTCTTCCTCTGAGGTAAAGCTGCTCATAATCTCAATCTGCTTTTCAACACCTTCAAGCTCTAAGATTTCTTTCCCAGCCTGGCTGGCTTGTTTAGAAAAATAGGTGTCAATTCCTGAGGTGGAATCAAATCCTATTTGCTGGAGTTTTGCCATGGTGTACTGAGTTGCAACAAACCAAGGTCTGTAATTTTGCATCGCATCATAGCTGATCCCTGTCTCGGAGCAGCGGTCGGCTAAAAGCTCGCTCAAATCACTCGGCAGAATTTCACTGAGAGTCTTGTCTTTCATCATTGCTTTGTTCACAATTTCTGCGTGCGCATTTTGCCCGCTTGAAGATTCAAGATTAGCTTCCAGCACGAGCACGGAGGATTCACGAAAAGCTTGCATAATTTCTTCAGATAAGGGATACATGTCCTCTTGCGCCGCGTGAATCGATCCGAGTAAATAGAGATGTCCTTGTTTTGCCGTCACCTTCCACAAGAAGTTTTTTTCCTGATTTCCATCTGAAGCCATCAGAAGCTGCGTAAAAGCAAAACAGTAGAAAAGCGAAATGGCAAAAATCAAAACAAATGGACGTTTATCACAATGCTGATGTGAAGAGGGCTTGCGTTTTTGATTCTTGGCAAGCATGCTGATTCCCATGAAAAGACTAAGCATTGGACGGAAGATCTGCAGTTTGAGCCATGGGGACGATAAAAACTTTTCGTTTGAGACGGAAAACAACGAGCGACCTGTCCTTCACACGGTAATGGTCGGACTGAAACGGAACCGGCAGATTTTTATGCCCCTCAGAAGTATCGATGATTTTCTCCCAAGTTTTCCCCTGAAGCTTTTTGGGGAAATGAAATGTTGTCCCTTTATGGTAACTATTCATCAAAATTAAAATCGTGTCCCCGAAGATAGGCTCACCGCGCTCATCAACTTCATCCATCACACTGCCGGCAAGCAGCGCAGCCACGCCTTTTAAATCCGGCTGGTGCCATGTTTCCGGTGTCATATCTTTCCCCGCAAGATCAAACCACGAAATATCTTTCACTTCAGAGTCATGAAGCGATTTGCCTTGAAAAAACTTACGCCGGCGAAGTACCGGCTCATCGTGCCAAAGACGAATGACTTTGCGGGTAAAATCCAAAAAGTCTTTTTTCGCGTCCGTGAGGTTCCAGTTGATCCAGCTAATTTCATTGTCCTGACAGTAGGCGTTGTTATTCCCTCGCTGGGTGTGCCCAAGCTCATCACCTGCACGAATCATGGGTACGCCTTGAGATAAAAGCAGCGTTGCCATGAAATTTCTTTTTTGCCGCTCGCGCAGCATCAAAATTTGGGGGTCATGAGTCAATCCCTCTGCGCCGCAATTCCAGCTGGAATTATGATTTTCTCCGTCTGTATTATTTTCGCCATTCGCGCGGTTATGTTTGTCATTGTAACTGACAAGATCCTGAAGACTAAATCCATCGTGGCAAGTCACAAAGTTAATACTCGCATGCGGAGAACGTCCGCTGTGCTCATAAAGATCACTTGAACCTGAAATGCGAGTCGCAAATTCCGCAGTCACTCCGTTGTCCCCTTTCCAAAAACGCCGGACAGCATCCCTGTACTTCGCATTCCATTCCATCCAGCGCACGGGAAAGTTTCCAACTTGATATCCTCCCTGACTGAGATCCCACGGCTCTGCAATTAATTTTGTGTTGGCAAGCACGGGATCTTGATGAATGGATTCGAAAAAGCTGCTCAGCCGGTCCACGGATTCAGAGGTTCGTCTCGCAAGTGCACTCGCGAGATCAAAACGAAATCCATCCACGTGCATCTCATTGACCCAATAACGCAAACTGTCCATCATAAGCTGCAGTGCGTGGGAGTTTTGAGTATTGAGTGTATTTCCGCAGCCTGTGAAATCTTCGTAGTAACGAGGATGCGCGGGCGAAAGACGGTAGTAGCTTGCATTATCCACACCTTTCAGCGACATCATGGGCCCCATTTGATTGCCTTCGCAGGTGTGGTTATAAACCACGTCCAAAATTACTTCAATGCCAGCCGCATGCAGCGTCTTAACCATCTGTTTAAATTCGCGAACCGCATCAAGCCCGGAACTTGTTGTGGCATAACGAAAATCCGGAGCAAAAAAACTGAGTGTATTGTAGCCCCAGTAATTCACAAGCCCCCGGTCAATCAAATAGCGATCATCCACATGTTGGTGAATAGGCATGAGTTCTACGGCCGAAATTCCAAGCTCATGCAAATAGCGCACAGCACCTTCAGAGGCAAGGCCCAAATATTTTCCACGCAGGGACTCTGGAATTCCCGGATGAAGCTGAGTAAATCCTTTGACGTGCATTTCATAAATCAAAGTTTTGTGGCGAGAAATTTGAAGAGGCCGGTCCCCTTCCCAATCAAAAGAGGAATCAACCACCGCAGCAAGAGGTGCATAAGCAGCATTATCCCGCGTATCCAGCGACAAGTCTTTGGCGGGATCCCCAATTCTGTATCCGAACATGGCGTCGTGCCAGTTCACATCTCGGATCACTGCTTTGGCATAGGGATCCATCATAATTTTGTGTGGATTGAACCGATGTCCTTGAAGGGGTTCAAAAGGACCATAAATCCGGTAACCGTAAATTTGCCCGGGTTTGATGCCTGGAAGATAAGCATGCCAGACAAATTGGGAGCGTTCGGGAAGAATGATTCTTTTGAACTCTACTGTTGAGTGAGGAGATTCAAAAAGACAAAGTTCTACTTTAGTTGCATGAGCAGAAAAAATGGCGAAGTTAACGCCCTCACCATCCCAAGCAGCACCTAAAGGAAAAGGTTTTCCCGGAAGCACACGGATTGTTTCGTGCCAGTCCATATTCACATCAGCTTTCGGGGCGCTTCAAGCGGAGAGGATAAGGAAAATGAGAAGGTCTGTAAAAGTTTTTTGCTGAGGAATAAAATCAATCGGGCGCCCAGTTTCGTCGCTACTTCTTCAGCTCAAATATGTGTGCAGGCTCCGCTTTCGGATCTAATCGCACAAAATTCGTGCTGCCTCTCCAATAATATTTTTCTCCTGACACTAAATCTTTCACTTTGTAAGTCTGCCAATCCTGAACCCCCAGATCATGCAAGGGAATGGAAATATGATCCTCCTGCACATTCAAGGGATCAAGATTAACAACCACCAAGATAATATCAGAAAGGTCGGCTGTTTTCTTTCCATAAACAAGAATGTTCTCGTTGTGAGAATGACAGAAAAAAAGACCTCGATTATCTTGCAAAGCCGGATGCTGAGATCTTACAAAGTTAAGCCGCCAAATAAAATCCTTGATGTGACCGGGGTTATTCCAATCACGCGTTTTGATTTGAAATTTCTCCGAGTTGAGATATTCCTCAGTCCCCGGCTTCGCCTCATTCTCACAAAGCTCGTAACCGCTGTAAATTCCATAAGTGGCTGAAAGCGTGGCTGCCAAAACCGCTCTTTGTTTAAAAGCAGGGATGCCGCCTTTTTGCAAAGCGTTCGGAAGCAGGTCCGCTGTGTTCGTGAAAAAATTACCTCGTAAATAATGTTTGGATTCCCCGTAAATAAGCTCTTCAAGATAACTTTGAATTTCCCATTTGGTATTTTTCCAAGGAAAATAAGTATAGGACTGTGTGAATCCTGATTTTGCTAGAAAATTTAAAATTTTCGGACGGGTAAATGCTTTCGAAAGAAAGAGAACATCGGGATACTGGGTTTGAACTTGATCAATCAGCCACTGCCAAAATCCAAGAGGCTTTGTGTGAGGACTGTCCACTCGGAAAATACGCACCCCTTTATCAACCCAGAAAAGCACAATACTCTTCAGTTCTTCCCAAAGCGCTTGCTTCGAATCGCAGTAGAAATTAAAAGGAATCACATCCGTATATTTAATCGGAGCATCTTCGGCATAGCGAAGCGATCCGTCAGGATAATAAAAAAACCAATCCGGATGTTCTTTGACATAAGGATGATCTGGAGAACACTGGAGCGTATAATCAAGAGCGATTTCAATTCCAAAATCCTTGGCCGCTTGAAGGAACTGAACAAAATCCTCAATAGTGCCTAATTCTGGATGAACGGATTTATGTCCGCCTTCCGCAGAGCCAATGGCCCAGGGAGATCCAGCCACTTTCAGTGGATTTTTGGCGGTTTCTCCATCCGGCCCTTTACGGTTGGTAATGCCAATCGGATGAATCGGAGGAAGGCTGATAACATTGAATCCCATGCGTTTTAAATCTGGAAGACGGCGGATGCAGTCCAAAAAAGTCCCGCTTTTCCCTGGACGCGTTCCTTGCGAACGTGGAAACATTTCATACCAAGTTCCATAAAGAGCACGTCTGCGATCTGCCATCACCTCAAACGAAGCAGACAAAGCCTTCTGCGTTCTCAAGGGATGTTTTTTGACAAGATCTAAAAAGGAATTGTCTGAAAGCACGCGAAGAATATCGACTGGATCGCAGGCTGTAAGCTGAAGCTCTTTGATGTAATGAAGAAGCGCTTTTCGATTCTGCTCAGATTCTTTTTTAGAAATTTCAGTAAGGTAAAGAAGGCCATCATCAAGATCCCCTTGCTGCACCGGCGGCTCCATGCAGCGTTTTTCCATGCCTTTGACCCAAGTTAAGACAGGATCCAGCCAAGCTTCGACGCGAAAAAAATAACGAGAATTTTCCTTAGCAATAAATTCCCCGCGCCATCTTTCGTTCTGGATCGGAAGCATAGGAACCTCAGCCCATTCCTTGGATCCTTTTTTTCGAAACTGGAGGGTCGCACCTAAAACCGCGGAACCTTCTTTAAGAATATCCGCTTCCACGCTAACTTTGTCACCCACCAAACACTTAACTGGAAATCTTCCGCCTTCAACCTGGGGAGTAATATTTTCAATCACGATTTCCTGGAGATCAGGATGGAGCGAACGAATCACTTCTCCGGAAATATCAATGTGGGTTTGGCTGAGAAATTGACTGACACGTTTACGGTCGGTTTCGCGAGGAGGCACCATGGACTAAACCCCTTCTCCAAATTGGAAAATACTAACGGAAAGTGGCGGTAAATCTAAACAAATCGAAGTTCCTCGATTGTGGGCAGAAATCCATTCGGTATGTTTTCCACCATAGTTGCCGATTCCACTGCCGCCGTAATCTTTGGCATCACTATTTAAGATTTCTTTGTAAAAACCTTCACGAGGTGTTCCGATCCGGTATCCGTAGCGAGGAACAGGCGTGAAATTGCACACAAAGAGCAGGCCTTCTTTCCGATCTCGGGACCAGCGCACGAAAACAAGGACGCTCGATTCCGCATCTTGAAAATCGATCCACTCAAAACCCTGCCATTCAAAATCAACTTCCCAAAAAGCACGATGGGTTCGATAAAGGCGGTTCAAATCTTTCATGAAGTGCTGCAAATTGCGGTGCACATCATATTGGAGCACGTGCCAATCCAAAGAAGTCTTACAATTCCATTCAGAAATTTGTCCGAACTCGGTTCCCATAAAAAGAAGTTTTTTTCCGGGATGACCGAACATGTACCCTAAGAAAGCACGCGTGTTGGCAAACCTTTGCCATTCATCACCAGGCATTTTCCCTGCCAAATTTCTTTTTCCAAAAACCACTTCATCGTGAGAAATGGGCAAAATAAAATTTTCCGTAAAGGTATAGAGCATGGAAAAGGTAAGAGAACCCTGATGATGCTTACGGTAGATAGGTTCCTTGCAGAAATACTCCAAAGTATCGTGCATCCAGCCCATGTTCCATTTCATGCTGAATCCAAGCCCATTACAATAAGTAGGTTTTGAAACTCCGGCCCAGGCTGTTGACTCTTCTGCAATAGTCAACACTCCCGGATGTGTGGCGTGCACTACTTCATTGAAACGTTTTAGGAAATCCACAGCCTCCAAATTGACATTATTGCCAAACATATTGGGTTCCCACTCACCAGGTTTTCGGGAGTAGTCCAAATAAAGCATGGAAGCGACTGCGTCAATTCTAAATCCATCGATATGATATTTATCCAGCCAAAAAAGGGCGTTTGAAAGCAGGAAGTTTTTAACTTCATTTTTTGCGTAGTCAAAAACAAGAGTGCCCCAATCCCGATGTTCTGCTTTTTTCCAGTTCTCATAGGCATAAATTTGTCGGCCGTCAAAATCCGCAAGGCCGTGCGCATCTTTGGGAAAATGAGCCGGAACCCAATCCAGCAAAACTCCTACTCCATTTTGATGACAATAATCCACAAAATACATGAAATCTTCAGGACTGCCAAAGCGGCTTGTCGGAGCATAATAATTAATGACCTGATAGCCCCACGACTCATCAAGCGGATGTTCGGTAATGGGTAGAAGTTCGATATGGGTAAATCCCATTTCTTTGACATAACCCACGAGTTCGTGAGCGAGTTCGCGATAATTCAGAAAATCCCAGGATTGTTTACCTTCATTGTATTTTTGTTTCCAAGATCCCAGATGGACTTCATAAATTGAGAGAGGTTGATGTAGTTGATCTTTTTGAGTGCGCTCGCGGATCCACGATTCATCTTTCCAACTATAATCGTTAATGGAAGCCACAACAGATCCAGTGCAAGGACGAACTTCAGCAGCATAGGCATAGGGATCTGCTTTCATTCTCACATGATTATCCACATGGGAACGAATCGCATATTTATAAACTTCACCTTCCTTTAAACCTGGAACAAATAAAGCCCAAATGCCGGAGTAATGCAC